>NZ_JAIHOM010000101.1 GCF_026130165.1 Spirulina subsalsa FACHB-351
CCCGGCTCCCCCGCTCCCCCGCTCCCCGACTCCCGACTCCCGACTCCCGTTCGCGCAGCGTTCCGAAGGAATGCTCTTGACTTCTAACTTTGGGTCTTAACTGGTCAAGATTGCCTCTTACCTATTCCCGACACCCAATTCCCGACACCTTATTCACAGCTAATTATGTCCAACTCATCCAGCCCCAACGAAGCCTTTATCATCTTTGAACTAGCCGATACCCTGTATGCCATTTCATCCCAAGCCGTGCAGCAAATGGAAATGGTCGATAGAATCACCCCCGTTCCCAATGCGCCCCACTTTGTCGAAGGAGTAGTATTTTCCCGAGGTCAAGTGATTCCTGTGATTAACCTCCGGGTTCGTTTTGGTTTCGAGAAAATCCCCTACAACTTACGCACCCGGTTAATCGTCACCCAAAGTCAAAACCGCACCATTGGGTTAATTGTAGACACCGCCCGGGAATTTATCGTGATTCCTGAGAATGCCATCCAACCCCCCAACGAAGAAATTTCCGGGTTAAGTGGTCACTACTTAGCCGGAATTGCCACCCTCGGAGAACGGATTATTCTGATTCTGAAGGTCGAAGAGGTGTTTGAAATGCCCGACTCCAGTTTATCCGTCTTATCCTAGATAGCCCCCATCTGGTTTCCTCTTCCCAAGCGAGGGCGGGATAGTCTTCCTAATACATCCATTCCCTCAAGGAAAAAGCCAACCCTTAACCCTGAACACCCCATTCCCTCAATATCCATTACCAAAGGAGTTTTTCTGACTCATGGCTAAAAATCGTCACTCCACCAAACCCGCCAAACCCAACAACGGCAAAGGACTAGCCTCCCCCCCAGACCTGAAACCCATCATGGCAGCAACAGCCGCCCAAATGAATCAAGGGGTGCAAGAACTGAGTGGCTTACTCAACCAACTTGACCAAGACAACCACAAGCAAACCCAAACGATTGAGGATGCTACAACCAGTATTGTTGAAATTGCGACCTCCTTAAAAGACACAGCCAATCAAGCCCAATCCGTCGCCGATTCCACCGAGCAGATGGTGTCCTCCATCAATGAAATTGCGGCCTCCGTGGAACAAGTAACCGGGAGTAGCACAGAACTGGCCACGGCTATCCGACAGGTCAGTAGCTCCATTACCGAAAGCAGTGCCAACACCAAAAACGTCGCCGAAACCTCCCAAGACATGGCCGCCTCAGCCCAACAGGTGACGGCTTCTATGACGGAAGTAGCCGCCTCCATTAAAAGTGTCAGTAACGACACCGAAAACCTCGCCTCGGCGGTCAATCAAACGGCGGCCTCGGTGGAAGAAATGAATAGTTCTATCCAAGGTGTCGCCCAAAATGCCGATGATATGACGGCGGCCTCAGAAGAAACCACCTCCTCGATTAATGAAATGGCGGCCTCCATTGAACAGGTTTCCGCCAGTACCGAGAATTTAACGGTGACGGTGGAAGATGTGGCCAGTTCCATTGAGGAAATGGCGCAGTCGATTCAAGGGGTTGCCCAAAATAGCGAAAGAATCAGCGAAGCGGCCACCAATGCGGCCACCAGTGCCGAAGAATTGGACCGTTCTATTCGCTCGGTGTCTACCTTAACCCAAAAGGCCGATGAACTGACCCAACGTATGGCGCGGGATGCCGAAGTGGGGGGGGCAACGGTCGAAAAGGCTATTCAAGGCTTAGGACGGGTGCGCCAGTCTATGGTGCAGTCGGCTGATGTGATTCGGGATATGGGCAAACGCACGACGGAAATTAGTTCCATTGTGGACACGATTAATTTAATCGCCGAACGGACTAATTTATTGTCCCTCAATGCCTCCATTGAAGCGGCAAGAGCAGGAGATGCGGGGCGGGGCTTTGCGGTGGTGGCGGAGGAAATTCGCAATCTAGCAGACCGAGCGGCTCAAGCGACTTCTGATATTGGGGCCATTATTAAGGGGTTACAAAATGTGGTGCAGGAGGCGGTGAATACTTCCAGTGAGGGAGTGCGAGTGGCTGAAGATAGTGGGCGCTTGGCGGAAGATGGGGCCGAGGGGTTGAAAAAAATCCTGACTGGGGTGGAAGAAACCACCAAGTTGGTGAGTCAGATTTCTAATGCCTCGGAAGAGCAGTTAGTGGCCGGGCAAACGGTGGTGAAGGCGATTAATGCCACTGTCACCCAAGCCAAAGAAGTGAGCCGGGCGACTATTGAACAGGCGAAGGCCTCGGAACGAATTGTGCAATCGACCCAACAAATGCGTCAGATTAGCCAACAGGTGAATCAGGCAATGCGGGAACAGGCCCGGGCGGCGCGAGATGTGATTAAGGCGGCGCAAAATACCAATAATTTGGCGACACAAGTGCGCAAGGCGGCCAATGAGCAGGCCAAGGGGACTACCCAAATTATGCAGGCTATTGAGTTGATGCGGCGGGGTATTGGGACGACATCCCGGGCTTTGCAGGAACAGTCTCTGGCGGGGGATCAAATTTCTCAGGAGGCGGAACGGTTGGTGCGCTTGATTAATGGGGTGACGCAATCGATGCAGGAACAGACGACGAGCGCCCTACAACTGAATAAGGCGACGGATAGTATGCGGGTACAATCGGAGCAGGTGGCGAAGGCGATGAGGGAACAAAACCGCGCTATTCAGGACATGATGCTGTCGAGTCAAAATATTGTTAAACAAATTCGCTTGATTTCGGCGAGCAATTTGGAACATTCGGCGGTGGCGAATCGCGTTCAGCAGTTGTTGCGTGATGTACAACTGTTTTCATCTCGGGGCGCTCAAGGTTTACAGGAGTCTAAGACGTTGGTGAATCAGCAGTTATCGATGATTCGCACGCTGGGGAATCCATAGGTCCTAGATAGCCTTGTCTCACTGGGTTTTTCCCTAGGGAACAGTGAGGGAATAGGGAATAGGGAATAGGGAATTGATAATTGACATGAGAAACCGGGTTTTTGCTGGGGTGTATCGAGAAAACTAGACAATGAATGCAACCCGGTTTCTGGCTAAAGTTAGTCAAAGTTAGTCAATGACATTACACCCGACTCCCCTGCTCCCCCTCTCCCTGACTCCCCGAGCTATTCAGCAAACCCTAGCTACTGGCACTGACCCACTATTCACTATCCTCTGCCCATAATCAACTATGACTATTAGTATTTTTACGACGGATGCCCATTTACTCATTCGCTCTTGGGATGCAACGCTGGTTGCTATGACCGGGTTGAAAGGGGAGCAAGTTTATGGCAAGCCTTTAATGGATTTGATTCCGGATTTGGCTGCTCGGGGGCTGTTGGAACGGTTTCAACGAGTGCTGAAGGAGGGGGTGATTGAAACCTTGGCTCCGGCCTTGCATCACTATCTCATTCCTTGTCCTTCTCAAAGACCTTCGCCCTATTTTGATAAGATGCAGCAACGGGTGACGATTGCTCCGTTGCGCGATCGCGATGAGGTGATTGGAACTATTGTCACCCTAGAAGATGTGACGGAACGCTTGATTGAGGAACGGGTGTTGGCGGAACAGTTGGCCGCCCCAAAACAAATCCCGGAGTCCTTGGAAGATACTTTATCCCTGTTGGATCAAAGTCCGCCTCAAGTGCGATCGCAAATTGTCGATCATTGGGCGAAGTCCTCTCAACCCCAAATTACCCAAGAATTATTAACCCTCCTCCGTCGGGAACACCGTAACCCCAATATCTTAAATAGCGTGTTACAGGTTTTAAAGTTGTCCCAAGTGGATCCGGTTCCGGCCTTGCTGGAATGTTTGCAAGAGGAAGATGTGGAGTTACGCATTTATTCGACCTTGGCCTTGGGGGAACGCAAGGATCCCCGGGCGATCCCCGCCTTAATTAAGGCGCTGCAAGATTCCGATCAGAATGTCTGCTATCACGCCATTGATGCTTTGGGACATTTACAAGCCCGAGAGGCGGTGGAGGAGTTGGTGCGCATTGCGGGATCGGGAGATTTTTTCCTCGCCTTCCCAGCCTTAGATGCCTTGATGCGCATTGGGGATCCCTCCATTGCGCCTTCTCTGGTACCCCTGTTACAAAATACTCTCAACTGGCGAGTTCGTCGGGAGGCGGTGGATAATCTGGCTCTACAAAATAATCCCGATTTGACGGCGGATTTATTGCGTCTGCTGCGGGAACAACACCGTAATCCCAATGTTTTAAATAGTGTGTTGCAGGTGCTGGTGTTGAGCCATGTGGACCCCATTCCAGCCCTGATTGACTGTTTACAGGATCCCGATGTGGATCTGCGCATTTATGCGGCCTTGGCTTTGGGAGAACGCCACGATGGACGGGCTATTCCAGCCTTACGGGAGGCCTTAAAGGATCAGGATACAAATGTTCGGTATCATGTGATTGAGGCGTTGGGGCATCTCCAAGCCACGGAGGCGATTGATGAGTTGTGCGAAATTGCCCGGGGTGGAGATTTTTTCTTGGCATTTCCGGCACTGGAAGCCTTAATGCGTATTGGAGATAGTACGGTTGCCAGTCGTTTGCTGCCTTTAGTGGACGATGAGTTACTGGCGGATCAGGTGATGGAGGTGTTGGGGGAATTAGGGGATGCGGATGTGGTGGTGGCGATGGCGGAACAGTTGAATCTGTCCAAGGCCCAAGTGTTGAGTATTGCCGGGGCGATCGCCAAAATTTCCCAACGCTATCAAACGATTTACGGCGAAGGGGATGTTATTGCCGATTTAGCCTGTCAGGGCATCCGAGAAGAAGGCATTGACAACATTCTAGCTGTTCTCCCCGAGGCCTCCGATCAACAACTGACGGCTTTAGTCGTCCTGTTGGGGTCTTTGGAAGGAGAGAAGATCGAACGCGCTTTAGCAAGCCTGTTAGAAGCGCCTGCGGTGCGAGAATTAGTCCAATCGGCCATGATTCGCTATGGGCGGAATAACCGTTCTCGGGGGCGGGTGACGGATTTATTAGTTCAACAGTTAGAGTCTCCGGATCTCGAAACTCGCAAATTAGCGGCCGATGCCTTGGGGCGCATTGGCAGCCCTCGGGCGGTGGATGCCTTGACGCAGTTATTGAGTGAAGATTCAGAACTGGTCATGGTGACAGCGGCCGCTTTAGCCCAAATTGGGGATCAAAAGGCCTTTGACTCCCTGTTGAGTTTGATGGGACACCCAGAATCGGCTGTGCGTTTAGCAGCGATTGCTGCCCTCAATTCCTTGGGACACCCGGCTATGGCCCAGCGCATTCTACCGATGTTAAAAGACGAGAATCCCTGGGTTCGAGAATCAGCCGTCAAAATCGCGGGTTATTTCGCCTTTCCTGAATGTATTGCTCCCCTGTTTGATTGTTTAGAAGATCCTGAAGAACGAGTACGGCGGGCGGTGATTGAACATCTGCCCTATTTGGAAGATGACCGGGTATTTGGGGTTTTGGTGCGATCGCTCACCCAAGAAACCCCCGGAGTCCGGGCCGTGGCGGCTCACGCCTTGGGTGAGTTAGGGATCTTAACCCCCTCAGCACTCACCCCGGAACTGTTCGAGCATTTACGCCAAGCCTTAGAAGATTCAGAAGCTTGGGTTCGCTATCAAGCCGTGCGCTCCCTTGGGCGCTGGCTGGGAGAAATGGGCGACACCCCCGCAAGGTTGACCATGATTGACCAACTTCTCCCCCGACTCAAAACCTTGATTCAGGAAGATCCGGCCAATCCCGTGCGGGCCGCCGCCGCCAAAACCTTGGGGCAACTCGGTCATGAGGACATAATCCCCCTCTTAATCCAACTCAGCGAAGATGAGAACAACGACCCCGATATTGCCCGGGCTGCCCTCTTAGCCTTGGGGCAAATTGACCACCCCAACGCCGTTTCCGCCCTCATGACTGGCTTGAATTCTCCCAATCCAGAACGGCGTCTCGATGCCATCCAAGCCTTCCGAGAACGGGGGGATACCGATGCCGGCCTAGCCTTACAATGGATGGTGGCAGCAGATCCGGAAACCAAGGTGGTTCACGCGGCCATTGACTCCCTCTCCCGCATGGCTACCCCCGATGCGATCGCCGCCCTCCTAGAACTCACCCTCGACCCCAGCAATCGAGAAGCCTGTATCAACGCCCTCGCCCAACGGGGCAACCACCCCAACACCGCCAAACTCGAATATATCGAGGCCGTCGCCAAGGGACTCAATCATGTCCACACCATCATCCGGTGTTCCGTGGTCGAAATTTTGAAACGGCTTAAACATCCCTATGCCTCAGAATTTCTGATCGCCGCCCTCCATGACCGAGAATCTGGCGTGCGTTTAGCCGCCGTTAGCGCCCTCATTGCCCTCGGCAATCGTTCCTGTATCGAACAATTGGCTATGCTAACCCGAACTGACCCCTCCCCAGCTGTGCGTCGTGCCGCCCAACGACTCTTACACTCGTCCTAAATTAGGTCTGTCTTCCTCTTATTAACCTTGTACCTGACCATTACTTATTACAGTAGGACCGACGGATGACTCATGATAAATGGCAAGATATCAATAAACTTCGTTTATCCAGTTGGAAAGAAACAGTTGAATTGAATGAAAGTACCTTCATTATTTTGCGCGATTTGATTCATGAAAAATCAGGTCTTTATTACGAGTCAAGTAAGCGAGAAATGTTAGGAGACAAACTAATTCCTCGCTTACAGGAATGTAGTCTAACTTCTTTTTTAGACTACTACTATTTCCTTAAATATGACTCCAATGCCCATGAGGAATGGGGACATTTGATGAATGCTTTAGCCGTTCCAGAAACCTTTTTTTGGAGAGAAATTGACCCCATTGAAACCCTCGTCAATATCATTCTTCCCCAATGGTTTACCCTGAGTCGAAAAGATACTTTTCGGATTTGGAGTGCCGCTTGTTCTACGGGAGAAGAACCCCTGACCATTGCCATGGCTTTAAATGAAGCAGGTTGGTTTCAAAAGTGTAACATTCAAATTTTTGCCAGCGATGCTTCATCTAAGGCGATCAGGGCTGCCCGTGAAGGCATTTATCGAGAACGGTCATTTCGTGTCCTTTCCCCTCGCTTACAATCCAAGTATTTTATGGAAATTGTCGATCCAATTAGAAAAGACCAAAAAGCTTGGAAAATCGATGAATCACTACACAAAAGAATTAAGTGGTCTGTGGCAAACTTAATGAACGTTTGGGAATTTAGTACCTTAGCTAGGGCTAACTTTATCTTTTGTCGCAATGTCTTTATTTATTTTTCTGAACAAGCCATTGAAAACA
The DNA here is from genome assembly GCF_026130165.1 of Spirulina subsalsa FACHB-351. Taxonomy (GTDB): domain Bacteria; phylum Cyanobacteriota; class Cyanobacteriia; order Cyanobacteriales; family Spirulinaceae; genus Spirulina_A; species Spirulina_A subsalsa_A. Next base: position 7,212 of record NZ_JAIHOM010000101.1, read on the forward strand.
CAGTCAATCACTTTTATGACTTTATGCCTTCCCCCAGCTGCTTATCCATCAGTACATCGGAGTCCCTCTTAAAACTCAAGACTCCATTTGAGTTAAAAGAGATGGGGGGAGCATTTATTTATGTCAAATCTACAGAGCAAGAAAGGAGTATCTCGTGAGTAAAATCATTCGGGTTTTAATTGTGGATGATTCCGCCTATGTGCGGAAAGTTGTTCGACAAATGCTCTCCCGCAGTCCCTTTATCGAAGTCGTGGGAACGGCTCATGATGGCAAAGATGCCCTAGAACAAATTGAAAAACTCAAGCCCGATGTTGTCACCCTCGATTTAATCATGCCGGAAATGGAAGGGGTGGAGTTTTTAAAACAACAAATGGCTAAACATCCCATTCCGGTAGTCGTAGTGAGTATTGCCGATGAGGGTGGGGAACGAGTTCTCGCGGCCTTAGATGCCGGAGCCGTGGATTTTGTCCAAAAACCCACCGCTTTAGCCACCGATAAAATGTACGACATTAGTGACGAGTTAATCGAGAAAGTCAAAGCGGCTGCCCATGTTCCTCTCAATCGTCTCCCCGTTCAATCCCCAAGTTCTGTCATTGTCCCAGAAAAACCCACGGTTTCTCCTCCTGTGATCTCCCAAGCCTTGGAAATGATTGTGATTGGCATTTCCACCGGAGGCCCCCAAGCTTTAGCCTATGCCATTCCCCAACTCCCGGCGGATTTCCCTTTACCCATTGCTGTGGTGCTTCATATGCCCATTGGCTACACCAAAATGTATGCTGAACGTCTCAATGGTCTTTCCGCGTTAGAAGTGATTGAGGCCGCTGAGGGGGATGTGGTGCGCCCCGGACGGGTGATGATTGCCCCGGCTGGTCGCCATTTAACCTTTATTCGTCATGTCGATGGTCAGGTGTTGGCCCATTTGGAAGCCCGCCCCTTTGATATGCTCCATCGTCCCAGTGTAGATGTTCTCTTTCAATCGGCGGCCGAGGTCTATGGGCCTCACTTGTTAGGGGTGGTGATGACGGGGATGGGGTCTGATGGTAAACAAGGCTGTGCTTGGATTAAGTCCCACGGGGGGGTAGTTTATACCGAAGATGAATCCAGTTGTGTGGTCTATGGGATGCCCCGTTCCGTGGTGGAGGCGGGATTAAGCGATCGCCGGATTTCCCTTCAATATCTACCCAGCACCTTGATTAATCTAGCACTGTCAGGGGTTTAATCGCTTACCGTTTACGTTCTCCATCATCAATTTAAGGGATTCTGACTATGCTACTGACAGACAAACAACAGGAAGTATTAACTCGTTTTATTAAAATCGCTTTATCTCGTCGGACGGCGGCTTCCCTCTCCCACCTGATTGGCTCTCCCGTGGTGTTAGAAGTGGCAGAAGTCGCCCTATACCCCCTCAGTTTCCTCCATACGGAGTTTACTAACACCTTACAGGATGAGGTGGCCGTCATTCGGCATAGTTTTGAGGGGGGAATTAATGGGGACGCTTTACTCTCCTTTGATTATCATGCTGCCGTTCAATTAACCAACCTCCTACAAACTCACGGCATGATTTACCCCCTCGACCAGTTAAATCTTTCGGCCTGTGAAGTCTTAACAGAGGTGGGGAATATTTTATTGACGGCCTATTTACGGATGTTAGATCAACTGCTCGGTCAGCCCATCACCTTTGGGGTACCCTCTTTTGAAATGAATTCCATGCAGGCCATACTCAATCATTTGATTCTGAGTCGCCATGAAGTCCGTTATGTATTACTGGTTAAAACCACCTTTCGCCTTTGTGATACGGCAGTGGACAGTTATATGATGTTGGTGTCTGGTGTTGCCTCCCTCTCTAGTTTAATTCGGGGGATTGAGGCCTCTTTTTGTCTCCATTCACCCTGAATCGATGATTATTACCCTCACCCTTTTAGATTCTTATAACATTCCCGGAGCGTCTCCCCAGGAGAAGCACCCTGTCGGGCAATGGCAGTTTAGAGATCCCGCCCGGATTCGTATTGGTCGAGCGCCTGATAATGATGTCGTCCTAACGGATCCGGTGGAAGTGTCGCGCTACCATCTCGAATTGCGTCGTCAGTCCCCCCAGCGTTGGGTTTTAATCAATCACGGGGCCAATGGAACGTTTCTCAATGGGATGCCTGTCTCTCAAGTCGCTTTAGCCAATAATGTAGTCGTTCAACTGGCTAAAGGAGGTCCCCGTTTTCATATTGCCCTACAAGCGCCCCCCCAACTCCAATGTACCCACGCCAATAATCCCCCCGACACCCTCTTTTGTATCCATTGTGGGGAACCTCGGGTAGACCAAGAGGAATTCATCCGCCAGTATCAAGTTTTACGGGTTCTGGGTCAAGGGGGCATGGGAACCACCTACCTCGCTTGGGATAAACAAGGCACTATCACCGGAAAACCCATCCTGTTGGTTCTCAAAGAAATGAACGCGGATCTGGCTCAGAATGCTAAGGCCCAGGAACTCTTTGAACGAGAAGCCCGCATTCTACAATCCCTGACCCATGACGGCATCCCCCGCTACTACGATTTTTTCGTGGATCGCAATAAAAAGTATTTGGCGATGGAATTAGTTCATGGGGAAAATTTAGAACAACGCATCTATCAAAACGGGGTCGTCCCCCCGAGAGTGGCCATTCCTTGGATGATTCAAACCTGCGCAATTTTACAATATCTGCACGACCTCAATCCTCCCCTCGTTCATCGTGATGTTAAACCCGCGAACTTAATGCTCCGCCAACGGGATCAACGCATTGTCCTGTTAGATTTCGGAGCCGTCAAAGAAATCGGAACCCCCCTCGGCACGCGCATCGGTGCAGAAGGGTATAGCGCCCCAGAGCAAGACCGGGGGCAACCTTGCCCCCAGTCTGATTTATTCGCGATCGCCCCGACCTTGATTTTCCTCCTCACAGGTCAATCCCCTTTGCATTTTTATCAACATCAGGGCCACGAATATCGTCTAGAGGTTAGCCATCTGCCCACACTGACCCCGCAACTGTGCGAAGTCGTCCACAAAATCGCTGAACCTCAACTCAAGAACCGTTACCAAACCGCCCAAGACGTGGTAAAGGCTCTTAGCACTTGTTTATGAGCTTGTGAGAAAACAAACTCTAGGCAAAAGTCTATCTCATCAGGTTGATAATCAAGCAGGTTGATAATCAAGATTGCACATTTCCACAACTTAGATTGAAAATTTGGATCATTAGATTGAAAATTTGGATCAATGGATAGTCCTGATCAATGGCATATTCGGGGGGGATTTATCCCCGTCATGTCCTGAGTGACCGTTCAGAGTAAACTTGTACAGTCCGAACAACCCAGAACCGACCAAAGTTGGGAGATTACTCCTCATCCCACTCTTCAACAACTAACAAATCATGCACCGGATCCTGCATGGAAAAACCAAACTCCAGCAATTCATTCTTCCAATATGACCAATCATCGCCATAAAGGAAGGCAATTTTCCAGATACTATCATGGGGTTTCAGGATTTTGGAATCCACCAAGGAGCGCACCTTACGCTGAAACTTCACCATGGGGTGAGCAACTTTTTGAGTCATATCCTCAACTTACTAAAAATCAGTTTTACTAATATCCCTGTACTTGTTCCTCAGCTTTAACAGTAGACCGTATTGAGTTAGATCAAGTGAGGAGGTTAAGGGGCAAAGGAAAAAGTACTTAGATTCTTTGTAACGCATAACAGGGGATTTCGGCAAGTCCCAACCGGAAATTTTTAGCCCATTGTTGCCCCTTCCACCCCTTTCTTTAGGGCGGGGATCATGATTGCATAAGCATTTTAGCCTATTTGACCTCTGGGAGAAAAAATTGCACAAAAAACGGCGGGAGAGTCAACTCCCTCCCCAGAATCCAACTCGGCTGAGAATCGCTCAAACCCTTTCCTTCCGAGCATTGCCCCCTCAATCTTAAAAAAAAATTACACAAAATGTTACAAAATCCCGTTCTTTCCTTAAAATAAAGTGAACAAGTGTTAAGAAATGCCACTTATATTGCAAAATTTGTTCACATTAGAGAAATTTTAGGTAGCCTCGCAATGCCAAACCGTTTGATACAACGTCTTTTTACTGCTCTCCTTGTAGCTTGCGTTGCCTTGTCCACTTGGTCTATTGCCTCCCCGGCCAAGGCCGTTGATAACCCCGCCCTCTTACCTGATATTGAAACTCCCGTCATTGACCTAGCTAACTTCTTGCCCACCCTGCAAGAAGAATCCTTGATTAAACAAATTGATAACTTTGAAAAAGAAACAGGATGGAAACTGCGAGTTCTGACCCAATACGACCAAACCCCCGGTCGTTCCGTCAAAGAGTATTGGGGATTAGATGATCGCAGTGTTCTGCTCGTGGCCGATGCCCGAGGGGGCAATCTCTTAGCCTTTAACGTAGGGGATGAACTTTACAACTTTTTGCCCCGTACCTTCTGGGTAGAATTACAAACCCGCTTCGGCAACCTCTACTATGTGCGAGAAAATGGGGAAAATAACTCCATTGTCAATGCCTTAGATGCCGTTTCCTCCTGTCTTAGAGAGGGAGGCTGTAATGTTGTCCCCGGACTGCCCAGAGAGCAGTGGATTTTAACCCTCATCACCTCCATTTTAGGCGGGGTGATTTGTGGGTTAGCTTCTGTTCCCCGTCAGAAAGATCAAGTAATTGCGTGGCAGTGGGCGTTAATTTTCTCTCCTCTGTGGGGTATTTTGTTTATTGCCTTCGGTTTAGGACCCGTCGTAACAAGGACGGCGGATTGGTTGCCCGTTTTCCGCAACGTTTTAGGGTTTACTCTCGGTTTTCTGGTGGCCTATCTTTCCCCGATGATGAACCGTTCCCTCTCCTCAGAACCGGAAATGGATTAGCGGCGAAAATCGAAAATCTAAAGATTTCATTAAAGCCTCGTGGAACTTAACCTGAGCTAGATTGTGGGTTAAGTCTCGCGAGGTTCTATCATGATTCGCTCTAAATTGCAAACTTTGTTGTGGTTCTTACAGCGGCCTCCACTCTATCCTGAGTTGGTTCGTTTGGCACTTGGGCAATTTTTCCTCGGTGCGACCAAAACCGAAGATTCTTCAGAGGAAATGGTGTCATGGTGCGAGGAACGTAGTCTGGACACTCCTAGGGGGCTGGAACAGTTAATCGGGATGACCCGTGTCACCCCGTTAGAGGAATTATTTCCAGACCTGTGGCAAGAGGCAATCCAAAGAGAAAGCCGTTGTTCTGTCCTGATGGGAGGAGCGGGCAATGTTGAACTTCTTTATTATTCTGCGGAGTATCTTCAGGCGGTACGGGTGATTGAAACGGGAGTGGCCTATGGTTGGTCTTCTTTGGCCTTCTTACTTTCCCTGAAAAACCGTCCGGGATCTCAGTTGGTCAGTACAGATATGCCCTATCGGAAACGGAATAATGATCCTTATGTGGGCTGTGTCGTTCCGGCAGAGTTCAAGCAAAATTGGCATCTGATTCGCTTGGCGGATAGACAAGGGCTACCCCAAGGGATTCAACGATTGGGGGAAATTGATCTATGTCACTATGACAGCGATAAGAGCTATGAGGGGAGGATGTGGGCTTACCCTCTGTTATGGCAGGCACTCAGACCGGGTGGTTTTTTGATCTCTGATGATATTGGGGATAATGTGGCCTTTCGGGATTTTGCGAATCAAGTTCAGGGAGATCCCCTAGTGGTACGCAAGGAGCAGAAATATATGGGCATTCTGGTGAAGCCGAAAGGGGAATGACCTCCTCCCGACGCTGACTCTAGGAGCATTCCGTTCTCCATTTCCTCATGGTTGGGGATCCAGAAAAACCCAAGGGGATCCAGTTCTTGCTATGGTGATTACATCTAGCGTGCCGTCGGCGTTAGTCGGGTGTGCTGATAAAGTATTGGTAATCAAGAGGGCTACAGTCTGAACCTCGCGGAGCTATAACTGGCAATGAATTTAGAGAAACAGCCCTTAACGATTCCTTGGTTTAAACTCGCCCTGACGAGTATTTTTGTTTTCTCCTGGGTCTTGCGGTTTTGGCAGATTGAAAAATTTAATACTTTGGTCTTTGATGAGGTTTATTATCCTGTCTTTGCCAATCGCTACTTAATCGGGGAATCAGTTTATAATGCTCATCCCCCCCTAAGTCAATTGATTATTGCGGTGGGAATGTGGTTAGGTTCCCATTTACCCTTTGGTCAGGATGTCACTAACAGTTTAACGGGGTCTATCCGTTCGACCTTTAGTTATCGGTGGCTCAATGCTGTGACGGGATCTTTTATTCCGGTGGTGATGGGTGCGATCGCCTATCAAATCACCCTCCAACGCTCCTATGGCATCATAGTCGCCCTGTTTGCCGCCCTTGATGGTCTATTCCTCGTGGAATCCCGCTATGGCCTCAATAACGTTTATCTCGTTTTATTTGGCTTATTAGGTCATCTGTTTTGTTTCCTCGCCCTCCACAGTCCCCCCCAAGCTCGTCATCGTCCCAGTCCTCGACGCTTTCGCCATTACCAGAGGGGGCGCTTTCGCTGGATTCGCCGCATCAGCGATCGCGTTTCCGTCGCTTGGACTGAACGCCGCCCCCTCACCCGTCGTCAGCACCTCGCCCTCTCCGGTGCTTTTTGTGGTCTATCGGCGGCCATCAAGTGGAATGGTTTAGCCTTCCTCCTTGGACTCTATTTAATTTGGTTGATCGCTTGGTTATTGCGTTGGAATCGCGGCCGTGCTGCTCATAACTATTCCCTCTACTCCTCCCACAGTTTCCCCCTCAACTCGGCCACCCCCCTCCAAAACCTCACCCAACTCAACCTTCTCCACATTCTCTTTTATTGGCTGTTGATTCCGGTCGTCACCTATACCATGACTTGGATTCCTCACTTAATCATGAATCCTCAGCCGGGTTTCTGGGAAATGCACCGTAAGATTCTACGGTTTCATCAAGCTGTCGGCAGTGGTCCCGATGTTCACCCCTACTGTTCCCCTTGGTATAGTTGGCCCCTGATGTGGCGACCTGTGGCCTATTTTTACCATACAACCCAGAACCCGGAGGAGATGATTCCCGCCTATCCTCCCCTCCCCCCCGGCATTGGCTCCACAATTTATGATGTTCACGCCATTGGCAACCCCTTTTTATGGTGGTTTTCCAGCGCGGCGATCCTGTTGTTAATTCTGGTTGTGGTGCAACAAGGTTGGACGGGGAAAATCGGGAAATCTAGCCTCAGTTTGCCCATGGGTTTAGTGCTTTATGTGGTGGTGAACTATGGCGCGAATCTCCTGCCTTGGATGAAAGTTTCTCGGTGTGTCTTCATTTACCACTATATGGGAGCGTCGGTTTTTGCTACCCTTGCCTTGGCCTGGATCATTGACAATTGGCTGCATCATCCCCGCCTCTTATACCGCTATTTGGGTTTAGGTGCGATCGCCGTGGTGATTATAGCCTTCTACTTCTGGTTGCCTCTCTACCTCGGTTTGCCCCTCTCCAAAGAAGGCTATCAGATCCGAATGTGGTTCCCCAATTGGATTTAAAGCAATCAGGTAGAATAGGCTGTAGTTTTGTGGAGATTGATTCGACGTGAAACTTGGGGACTGGATTGGTTTACTCTGTTTAATTCTCGCCTGTGTGATCCTCTGGCAATTTCGCCAGATTTTGCTGTTGTTGTTTACGGCGGTGGTGTTGGCGATCGCACTCAATAGTCTAGTACGCTGGATTCAGCAAATAACCAGCCAACGACAAATCAAGTTAACTCGGGGGAAAGCCGTATTAATTGCCCTCACCATTGTCCTAATTGGGGCAACGCTGTTTATTTCCCTTGTCCTCCCCCCCTTCATCAATCAGTTTCAGAAACTCATTCCCAAAGTGATTGAGGGCCTCTCCCTCCTCGTGACTTGGATGACCGACTGGTTGAGAGATCCCCCCCCTTGGTTTCCTGATGTTAACCTAGAACCCCCCAAATTCTCGGAACTCTCTCAACAAATTGGCAGCTTGTCTCAAAACCTGTTGGAAAATGTCTTAGCCTTTTTCTCCAACTCAATGGCTGTCTTGTTGCAAGTCCTCCTGATTCTGATCTTTACCGTGATGTTTTTGGCCAATCCCCCAGCCTATCGGAATTTGTTGCTCTTGCTATTCCCCTCGTTTTATCGTCGTCGGGCGGATATGATTCTAGCCCGTTGTGAGGTGGATTTATTGGGCTGGATGCAGGGGATTTGTTTTAACTCCCTGTTTGTGGCCGGTTTATGTGCCTTTGGCTTAAGTCTCTTGGATGTGCAATATGTCCTCACCCATGCTTTACTCGCCGGGGTGTTTAATTTTGTCCCCAATATTGGCCCCTTTGCCAGTGCGGTGTTTCCGGTGTCTGTTGCTCTGCTTGACTCCCCAGTAAAAGGGGTTTCGGTGATTGTCTTGTATGTGATTGTGCAGAATTTGGAAAGCTATTGGTTTAGCCCCATGATTATGCACAAACAGGTTTCTCTCCTCCCAGCCGCTACCTTAGCCGCCCAATTGTTTTTTACTACTTTTTTGGGCTTTTTGGGCTTGGTTTTAGCTCTGCCTTTGGCGGTGATTGCTAAAGTATGGATTGAGGAAGCCTATATTAAGGATGTATTAGACCATTGGAACAGTGGGCCGGCTTTTTTGGTGGAGGCGGAGGGGATAAAAGGATCCGCGCTGTTGGAGGAGATAGTCCCACAGGAGGCTCTTTCTCCTTCTTCTGATGAATCTTCTTCTGATGAATCAAAAAGTTCTGAATCTCTGGAGGATGGGTGTTGAAGTGCTACTACGAACTTGTTCAATGCGCTGAAGCGCTACTACGAACTTAATACTAACCCTTGAAATTATGACGCTTTCTCAGAATTCCTCGGCTTCTACTTGGCGTAAGGAAATTACGGCACTTCCCCCTTGGCTTCGTCGCCCCATCGGTAGGGCTAGCGATTTGTCTACGGTGCAACGGATTATTAAACAACGGCAAATTTACACGATTTGTGAGGAGGGGCGTTGTCCCAATCGGGGGGAATGTTATGCCCAAAAAACCGCCACTTTTTTGTTGATGGGGCCCACTTGTACCCGGGCCTGTGCTTTCTGTCAGGTGGATAAGGGTCACGCTCCCATGCCTTTGGATGCTGATGAACCTCAAAAAGTGGCTGAATCGGTGGCTTTGTTGGGATTGCGCTATGTGGTCTTAACCTCTGTGGCTCGCGATGATCTGCCCGATGGGGGAGCAAGTTGGTTTGTCCGTACTATGGAAGCGATTCGAGAACAAACGCCGATGGCTCAGATTGAAGTGTTGACCCCAGATTTTTGGAGTGGTAAGGGGGGGGCAGTGAGTCAACGGGAGCGGGTGGAGCAGGTTGTCGGGGCGGCTCCGGCTTGTTATAACCACAATATTGAAACGGTGGCTCGTTTACAAGACCGGGTGAGACGGGGGGCGAAGTATGATCGCTCTCTAGCCCTGTTGGAGATGGTTAAGGTCATGAATCCTGAAATTCCTACGAAGTCCGGTTTAATGTTGGGTCATGGGGAGACGGAAGAGGAGATTATGGAGACGTTGCGGGATTTAAGGGCGGTGGGGTGCGATCGCCTCACATTAGGTCAGTATATGCGCCCGTCTCTAGACCATCTCCCGGTGGAGAAATACTGGACTCCCGAAGAGTTTGACCAGTTGGGGGAATTAGCCCGTTCTCTGGGCTTTAATCATGTTCGGTCGGGTCCATTGGTGCGCAGTTCCTATCATGCCGGGGAAGGGGCTGATTAACCATTTTTCATGGAGTTTAAGCGTTAGCTCACCTGGGGTGGGTCAAAATACTGATCTAACCTGAAAAAGGTTTCTAACAACACTTGAGCGCCGTTTACACAATCTTCGGGGGTGGTGTATTCCGTCACCGCATGACTGACCCCAGCGGCCGAGGGGACAAAAATCATCCCCATGTCGGTGATGCGGGCTAATTCTTGGGCATCGTGACCCGCCCGACTGGGGAGGTGAGTATAGGGGAGTTGTAAGTCCTCACAGACTTGGGCAATGATTTGTTGAATGTGGGGTTCTGCGAGGGCAGGTTCATTGTATAGACCGGGATTGAGGTAGATTTTGCACTGGGTGGCGATCGCAATTTCCTCCAACTGAAACCGCAATTGTTCCATCAAAGCGTCGAGATGTCGATTCGATAAGTCCCGAATATCCAGACTCAGTTCTACCCGTCCCGGAATCACATTCACCCCATTGGGAAAAACATTCAACTGTCCCACCGTCGCCACCTGTTGACCCGGACTATTGCCAATTTCCTGCACCGCCAACACAATTTTAGCCGCCGTTACCAAAGCATCCACCCGCATATACATGGGCGTTGTCCCGGCATGATTGGCTTGACCCTCGATTATAATTTGATAGCGTCGTTGTCCCACAATCCCCTCCACCACCCCAACCGACTGGGCCATAGACTCCAGAATTGGCCCCTGTTCAACGTGCAACTCCACAAAAGCCCTCAAAGCTTGGGGACTGCGTTTGGCCTGATAAATCCTGTCCCAATCTCCCCCTACTTGCCTTAAACAGCTTTGAATCTCAGTCCCATCGGGGCGGCGATAATAGCCCGAGTCATTCACTAAACTGCCGGACATGGCCTTACTACCAATCATCGTCCCTTCCTCATCGGTAAACACAATCACCTCCAGAGGATGGTTTAACAACACTTGATTTTCCCCTAGCACCCGCACCATTTCCAGACCCGCGAGGATACCCAGGGCCCCATCATAGCGCCCTCCAGTGGGTACCGTATCAAGGTGAGAACCTGTTGCTAAAGCCGGGGCCTGGGGATTTTGCCCCTCGTAACGACCAATAATATTCCCGGCACTGTCAATCTGTACCGTCATCCCCGCTTCTCTCATCCACTTTTGAACTAACTCCCGCGCTGCAATATCTTCTGGGGAGTAAGCTAAACGGCAGACCCCCCCATTGGGGATTTCCCCAATGGAGCCTAAATGTTCCAGAGTCCGAATCAGGCGATCGCGATTAATCACAAAAGAGGGGGAGGAGTTACGCAAAATCATCAAAACCTCCTGGGTCTGAAACCCCGTCCTTTAAGGACGGCTTTGTATTTTTCTGGTAATATTGGAAATATCGAAAAGCGAAAACCAAGGCTATTCGATATTAGCACCTTGAAAATTGGATAT
>NZ_JAIHOM010000102.1 GCF_026130165.1 Spirulina subsalsa FACHB-351
CGAGTTGTGGAGTTAACCATGACCGGGATATTAATGCCAGTGCGAACATTTTGGCCGCTGGACTAGCGGTGTCAGTCTGTGGAGCGACCGTAAGACCCGAACAGAGTAAATCTGTGAAGGCTGGTGCTATGAAGCAGAAACCTAAATCGTGAGGTTTAGGAATCCCCGTCCTTTAGGACGGTCGGAGGATGTCAATGACCGAAGAAGTTGTCAACTGAATCCAAGTACCAAAACTCATGGGAAGCGAACAAATTACCCTACTATCTAGCCGAGAACTTGAAAAAATGCGCATTGCGGGACGTTTGGCCGCCCAACTACTCGAACATTTAGGTCAAATGGTGAAACCCGGTATTAGCACAGAAGCCCTAAACGAAGAAGCAGAACGCTGGACTCAAGCCCACGGAGCCATCAGCGCCCCCCTCGGTTATCATGGCTTTCCTAAATCCATTTGTACCAGTGTAAATGACGTAATCTGTCACGGTATCCCCAGCCCCAAACACATCTTACAAGACGGCGACATCATCAATATCGACGTTACCCCCATTGTCGATGGCTACTATGGGGACACCTCAAAAACCTTTTTTGTCGGCACCCCCTCCCCACTAGCGCGGAAATTAGTCGAAGTCACCGAGGAATGTCTGTATCGAGGAATTGCCGCCGTCAAACCGGGGGGAAAAATTGGCGATATTGGGGCGGCTATTCAAGAATATGCCGAAGCCCATAATTTTTCTGTGGTGCGGGATTTTGTCGGTCATGGTATTAATCGCGTCTTCCACACCGCCCCCCAAGTCCCCCACTACGGCACCAAAGGCAAAGGGAAACGTTTGCGGCCGGGGATGGTCTTCACCATTGAACCGATGATTAATGAAGGCACTTACGAGGCCGAAGTGCAGGCCGACGGCTGGACCGCACTGACCAAAGATCGGAAACTATCCGCCCAATTTGAACACACCATCGCCGTTACTCACGATGGCGTAGAAATCCTTACCCGCTTGGATTAACAGGACAGCCAAAAAAGTGACACACTCCCCGCTCAACTTTACGATTCTTTACCCATAATGAAACAATAGTTCAAATCTCGCTGTCACTATCACAAATCTCGAAAAATAGAAAAGAACTTAGACTTTCTTCACAGTAGGAGTGGCTATGGTACTATCGGGATGGTTCAGCAGGACTAAATCATGACTAAGCCCTAGTGGTAGAGGAGTCGATAGGAGTGCAAAAAAGGATGTCAGAAGGACACCAAGAGGTTAAAATACAGCGCCCCGCTTTACAACCCATCCGCATTGGTGTGATTGGTGTTGGCAATATGGGACAACATCACACCCGCGTTCTTAGCTTAATGAAGGACGTTGAGTTGGTGGGAGTGTCTGATATTAATGTGGAACGGGGACTCGATACTGCCAGTAAACACCGCGTTCGCTTTTTTGAGGACTATCATGACCTCTTACCCTATGTGGATGCTGTCTGTATTGCTGTACCAACACGCCTCCATCATCAGGTGGGGATGAATTGCTTGGAAGCGGGCGTTCATGTCCTGATAGAAAAACCCATTGCGGCGAGTATTGCCGAAGCGGAATCCTTGGTCAATGCGGCGGCTGAGGCCAATTGTATTTTACAGGTGGGTCATATTGAGCGGTTTAATCCAGCTTTCCAAGAACTGAGTAAGGTTCTGAAAACGGAGGAGTTGTTAGCCATTGAAGCCCATCGCATGAGTCCTTATTCGGACCGAGCCAATGATGTTTCTGTGGTGCTGGATTTGATGATTCATGATATTGACCTGTTGTTGGAGTTAGCGGATTCTCCGGTGATTCGGGCAACGGCAAGCGGGAATCGCACGGCAGATTCTGGCTATTTGGACTATGTGACGGCAACGTTGAATTTTGCCAATGGGATGGTGGCGACTTTAACGGCGAGTAAGGTGACACACCGTAAAATCCGCCGTATTGCCGCCCATTGTAAAAATTCTCTGACTGAGGCTGACTTTCTCAATCATGAGATTTTGATCCATCGGCAAACAACGGCCAATTGTATGACGGATTATGGTCAAGTGTTGTATCGTCAGGACGGATTAATTGAAAAGGTTTATACGAGTAATATTGAACCGCTTCATGCAGAGTTAGAGCATTTTGTTCACTGTGTACGGGGGGGAGATCAGCCCTCGGTGGGTGGAGAACAGGCGCTGAAGGCCTTGCGTTTAGCGAGTTCCATTGAGCAAATGGCGTTAGATGGTCAGGCCTGGGAAAGGGGGGAAATCCGCCGTCCTCAAGCTCCTCTGTCTATGGCTAGGGTGCTTTAAGGGCGGCGAGAAGGGGTGGGATCAGGGTTTGACTCACCTCTTGATTCCCTCGGGGACTGAGATGAATGTGATCTCGGTACAAGGCTTCGGGTTGGGAGTGTTGGGCAAAGAGAGGGAGAAAGTCAATATAGGTCAAAGGATGGGCTTCAGTGAAGGACTGGAGCCTATTTCGGGCTATGATTTCGTAGTCTTTGGGGCCGGTGGGGTCGAGTTCCCGTAATAGGGGGGTGAGGGCAATGATCAGGTGGGCGTTTTGGGCCTGGGCGATCGCATAAATTCCTTCCAAAGCCGCCAAATTAAAGCCCACTCGATCCCCCGGCTCTTTTTGATGGGCTTCCCATTGGGGTACTGGTCGCGCTGGGGTTAAATAACGGCTGTAAACCTCGGTGAGGGCGGATAGGGGTTTACGGTCGGGATAATTGCGATCGCGCCCCACTAACACCGGACTCGGAGCCACCCCAAACAGGTCATCAGTATTAATTAAGACCACCACCACCCGCGCCCCAAACAAGCCAAACCGTTGAACATAGGCCAACTCATTGCGCGGCCCCCAAGAATTCGCCGAGGCATTCAACACCTGCACGGGAATTCCCCCTAGTTTCTCTCCTAACTCCCCTTCCAGACAGCGCGAAATAATCTGTTCCTGATCCGTCCACCATCCCCCATTGGCCACCGAATCTCCCAACAACAAGACCCGTTTTCCCCCCATCGGGCAATCCTTCTCAATCCCTTGCCCCCGCATGGAAAACTGATTAATCTCTACTCGATTTCCCATCCGTTTAACTCGTTGATTGGGGGCTAACAAATAGCCAATTTCCTCATCCGGGATATAAACCAACGGGTCGCCAAAGCCAAACAGCACCCGTAACGTCACCTCCAGCCCCCCAAGGAGAATACCACCGACCAGCACAACAATGAGCCAAATATCCATAATATGCCATCCAAACTTTTTGCTAAAGTATCAAATGAATGGTCATCTTGTCTGCTTGTACAATTAAACAAGGTTTAACACCAAGAGGATAGCTCCACTATGTCTGACCTGAATCGTGGAATCATGAAATTCAAGAACGCCGATAAGCCCATAGTGGTTGTTACTTCGGCTGTTCTCGTTTTAGGTAGTATTGTGTTTCTCATTGTCTGGGCATTACAAAGTGCTTACACTCTGTAATAGGGGTTGGGTGTTGCGTTATGAGGGGGCAAAAGGACGAGTGGACATCAGGTAAACTGAACTCCCTTCGGCCGCTGCTCTCTTGTTAGCCCAGCACCTACCCTGACTTGTTCTTTATTTTCTATTTCCTTTATTTCTCTGTCAGCCATTTTGCTACCCGTCTCATCGTTCATCCTGGCCACGACTGAAGCACGTCCCCTTTTGGGATCAGTCTGGCTGGATCTGGTCGTTATACTCTTAATGTTGACCCTCTCGGCCTGCTTTTCTGGTTCAGAAACGGCTATCACGGCCCTAGATGACCTCAAACTGCGAGGACTGATTAAACAACAAGGAGATCCGACAGGTCTATTTCGTTTGGTCTTACAAAGGCGATCGCGCTTTATCACCACCTTGTTAGTCGGGAACAACCTGGTGAACATTTTCTCCACCGTCCTCACCAGTAACCTCTTCGCCCTCTGGTTAGGCAATGCCGGATTAGGTCTGGCCACCGCCCTCTTAACCATTCTCATCCTCATTTTCGGCGAAATTACCCCCAAATCCATCGCTATCCTTTACGCCATGCCCGTTTTCATGGTGGTTGTCCGTCCTATCTATTGGCTCTCCCGTCTCCTCTCCAGCTTCGGGATGATTTACATTCTCGAAACCATCACCCAAAAAATGATCCACATCTTCCAAGGGAGAGCCGGGAAAAACCCCCAATCTGGAGAATCCCTCACTGACTTACAACTGATGATTGAAGTGTTAGGGGGTAAGGGAAAATTAGACTACTACAAGCACGACTTACTTAATAAGGCCCTCATGTTGGATCAACTCGATGCCAAAGATGTCGTCAAACCCCGCATCGAAATGCGTACCATTTCCCGAGAAGCCAGCTTACAAGATTTAGTCAACCTCTGTTTAGAAACCGGATATTCTCGGATTCCTGTCCAAGGGGAGTCTAAAGATCAAATTGTGGGGATTATTCACCTCAAGCGCGCCCTACAACGCCTCCATAACGCCCCTCTAGACAGTCCTCCCCCCCTCGTCACCGAAGTGATGGATCCCCCGGTTTATGTGCCGGAAACTAAGCAGGTGGCCAATCTTCTGCGGGATATGTTGCAGCAACGTCTCCATCTCGCCATTGTGGTGGATGAGTATGGCGGCACGGTGGGCATTGTCACCCTAGAAGATATTTTAGAGGAATTAGTTGGGGAAATTTACGACGAAAGCGACTATCCTCGGGCTTTTCGCCATCAACGCTCCCCGGTTTGACCATCCCTGCTCTGGCCTAGATGGGGCTTTCAAGTTCCCCCATTACCTTGTCAGCCCAAAAAATCCCTTTTCATTAAAATTTTATTGTTTTTTACAAAAAGCTGTGCTAGGATTAATAATCGTGGAATTGAAAAGCAACCCGAACCGATAGCGGGTTGTGGGGGCAAGAACCCAGTTCAAGACCACAGCTTAGGGCTGAAAAGCTTATAGGTCAAAATAAATGGGTCGATGCCCGAGTGGTTAATGGGGGTGGACTGTAAATCCACTGGCTACGCCTACGCTGGTTCGAATCCAGCTCGGCCCATCTCAATGATCTAATGAGCTTTAATTGTCTTTGAATCCATTGCCTGTGTAGCTCAGTGGTAGAGCACACCCTTGGTAAGGGTGAGGTCACGAGTTCAATCCTCGTCACAGGCTTTCAATCCCCATAAGGGTTTCAGCTATTCCCGTCCATGCCTGAGAGCGTGAACGGGATTATTATGGACGGGAATCGGACGGGAAGCAAGCGATTAGCCACCCTTGGTAAGGGTGAGGTCACGAGTTCAATCCTCGTCACAGGCTTTTTTTAACTATATCTCGTAAAGCCTCTTCATCGAGTTGAGGAATGTTCAATTCTTGGGCTTTAGTTAACTTGGATCCCGCATCACTTCCGACTAAAACATAGTCCGTTTTTTTACTCACGGAACTACTTACTTTTCCCCCCGCTTGTTTAATTAAAGTTTCTGCCTCTTTGCGTGTGAGGGTGGGTAACGTTCCGGTAATGACTACTGTTTTCCCGGCGAAAGGTTGGGGCGCTTCTGGGGAAGGGGTAACAGTTGGGGCGCTATTAGCTAAGTTTAACCCGATAGCTTGTAAATCTTGAATGAGTTGCCAATTAGCCTCATTTCTGAACCACTGCCAAACCGATTGGGCAATTTCTAAACCAATACTGTAGACGGCCGCTAAGTCTTCTACGGTGGCTTGACGAAGTTGTTCAATCGTGGGGAAACTTTGGCTGAGGGTTTCTGCGTTGACTTTCCCCACATAACGAATGCCTAACCCATAGAGAACGCGAGAATAGGGTTGTTGTTTGGATTGGGCGATCGCATTCACCAACTTTTCCGCCGATTTTGCCCCCATCCGTTCCAGTTGGGCGATCGCATTTTGTTCCAAGCGGTACAAGTCCACCAAAGACCGCACTAGGTCATTTTCGACCAACTGTTCCACAATTTTCTCCCCTAAACCATTAATATCCAAAGCATCCCGCGAGGCCCAATGGATTAAACTCCCCCGCAAAATGGCCGGACAGGAACTATTCACACAGCGCGTCACTGCTTCCCCAGTGGGACGAATTAACAGAGAACCACATTCTGGGCAGTGGGTGGGCATTTGGTAGGGTTTCGTTTCCCCAGGCCGTAAATCCGTTAACACCCGCACCACTTCCGGGATAATTTCCCCCGCTTTCCGGATGATTACTGTATCCCCTACCCGCAAATCTAATTCCTTAATCCGATCCTCATTGTGTAGGGTAGCTCGTTGGACAGTTGTTCCAGCCACTTGGACGGGCTGCATCACGGCCATGGGAGTGACAGCCCCTGTGCGTCCCACATTCACGACAATATCTAGAACCTGTGTACTGACTTCCTCGGCGGGATATTTAAGTGCGATCGCCCAACGGGGGAACTTTTGGGTAAATCCCAGTTGTTGCTGTAACGCCAGATCATTTAACTTCACCACCACCCCATCCGTCATATAGGGTAAGCTTTTCCGTCCCGTTTCCCACTGGTCAAAATAGCCCAACACCTCCCCTAAATCCCCACAGCGTTGACGATTGGGATTCACCCGAAACCCCATCCGATGCAGGAGTTCTAAGCATTGCCACTGGGTCGGAGGTTGCTGTTCGGGGTGGGAGGGGATATGAAGGGTATAGGCGAAAAAATCCAGCCGACGCTGGGCGACAATGCGGGAGTCTAGTTGTCTTAACGTCCCCGCGGCCGCATTGCGAGGATTGGCAAATAGGTATTCTCCCGTCGTTTCCCGTTGTTGATTGATGCGTTGAAACTCTTCGAGGGGGAGAAACACCTCCCCTCGGACTTCTATCCGTGCCGGAGGTGGGTCTAAATTGAGACGGAGGGGGATGCTGCGAATGGTGCGGATATTAGGGGTAATGTCTTCTCCGGTTATACCATCTCCCCGGGTGACACCGCGTAGAAATTGGCCGTTTTCGTAGGTCAGGGCGATCGCAGATCCATCAATTTTGAGTTCACAAACATAATCAAAATCCGGCATTTCGTTCACCTGACGCTGCCAGCGTTCCTCCCACTTGCGCAACTCCTGTTCATTAAAGGCATTTTCCAAACTATACAGAGGAATATTATGGGAAACAGAGACAAATTGCGTCGCAGGTTTATCCCCCACCCGTTGGGTCGGACTATCGGGAGTAATCAGTTCAGGAAATTGGGTTTCTAACTCTTGTAATTCCCGATATAACTGGTCATAAATAGCATCGGGCATAATGGGATCATCCAACACATAATAGGCATAACCCGCCTTTTGCAGTTGAATCCGCAGTTGAATAATTCGCTGTTCTTGTTCAGGAGTCGGCATGATCAATCATCAATTATCAATAGTGTTTTCTTGATCCTATAGCGTTTCCATTTGATTTTTTTCATCCACAAGAAAAAGCAAAAGGAACACCGGATCTGGAAACATTATACAAGGGTAACAAGGAGATTGAAGTATTAGGAGAAACTGCTCTGAGAGTTGATCAATGATTTGGGAACGCTCTATTTTCCATGACAATAGGATTTATCTCCTAAAATTAACCTAGAGCAACCCTCAATAGATTGTAGTCCGGGTAATTTTAGGATCAATAATTAACTAAAATTAACTGGATTTAACCAACGCAAAACTTCATCTTTCAAACGGTTTAAATCCCTATAAATTTCTTGCTTAAACCACTGCCCCACCGCATCCAAAGGCGTAAAAAATGAGCCAGCATTCCATTTAACATCCGGCCCCATAGGAATCGGCGTTAAATGGTTGCCCGGCAAAATTTGCATAGACACCATCTGATTGAATTTCGGTTCTAGAATAGGCAAAAGATCATAACTTTGATCTAAATCATCTTGACGGAATTTGATAATTAAATTTCGTCGAACTTGATAATCAGTGTCAATTAAATCCAAAGTATCTTGAGGAGAAGGGGTAAACTCAAGATTAAACGTCGGTGTAAGTTGGAGTTGTTGGGCAAAAGGAATAGCGCGTTCAACAGGATAATTATTATAAGAAATCAAAATATTGCCCACTCTATCCACACTGTATAAACTACCAATGAGCAGATGAAGTTTACACCCCATGCTGTGACCTATCCCATAAATTGGCAGGTAACGCTGACCGAGGGCATTTTTCGCTTGCAGACGGGAGAGGATGGTTTCAAAGCGGTTGAGAACATCCCGGGCAATGGCATTATGATCTAGGGTATTGAGGAAGGGTGTAGCAATCACCGCATACCCCGCTTGAGATAGTGCTTCTAATAGCCAACGATAGGTAATATGGGGCGCGGTGCCAATAAAGGCCCCTCCTAAAAAATGAACGATACCCCTTGGATTGGGGGGAGTTAAAACCCATCCACCAGAAATTTCTTGCCAGTCCATTGTTTTGTGGGAAAAAGAATGCTATCCGTAGGTTGGGTGCAGCGACCAAGAAACCCAACAACTTACCACTTTAGCAAAAATTATATAGCTAGTCCGCATGAGACGTGAACTCTGGGCTATTGTCCTATTTGGATTCTAGGTGAGTCTATTTTACCTTAAATGTTGGCTTGAAGGCTCTCGGTTTCACCGATGAGATGAAAAGCCAACCAATATAGAAACAGCGAAGCACAATTAATACTCTGGAGAGTCTTGGCTCTCCACAGATTTTTTAATAAGAACTCTAAATGTTCTTTCTGGAATACTTTTCTCCGATATTTAGTCACCAACACAATATGAACAGTAAGATTAGAGGATTAGGCTGCTCAAAAGGGCTGACGGATTCTATTGCCAATTTGTCCTAGACCTTGAATGAGCCACAATATACCAGTCAAGAATGTTCTAATTGTGGTTCCATTGTCAAGAAAACATTGTCTATTAGAACTCATATTTGTTCTTGTGGCTGTGTTCTAGACAGAGATGAAAACGCCGCTATCAACATACTTCGTAGAGCCAATACTGTCGGGCGGACAGGAATTTAAGCCCTCGGACAGACTACCCACTGTCTATTAGGTGAGAGCTTAGTAGATAAGGTAACTGGTTGAACAGGGAATCCCTCGCTTTTAGCGATGGGAGCGTCAAACGACTCACCTAGGTTGGCTATAGCTCTCTTCTGTCAGATCAGGTTCAAGGGAGTTGTGAACTACCCCACCCTGCCGTTGGCGAGGATGGGGCTTCCTGATTAAACTTAAACTTTGGGGGGTAATCCTTTCAACAGATTAAATACCCAAACGTTGATAAATCTGGTCTAGATTTTTTAGGTGTTCTTGGGGATCAAAACACTTGTTAATTTCATCAGAGGATAGGTAAGTGTTGATAGTGGGTGCTTGACGCACTAATTCCCGGAAATCTCCATCGGGTTGATTCCAAGCGGTATGAGCGCAGGATTGGACGGCACGATAAGCCTCCTCGCGACTCATGCCTTTTTCTACTAAAGCAAGTAGGACTCGTTGACTGAAAATTACGCCACCGTAGATGTTCATATTGCGCTCCATGTTATTGGGATACACTTGTAGGTTCTTCACCAAATCGGTTATTTCGTGCAACATGAAATGAATCAGGGTGCAACTATCGGGCATGATCATCCGTTCAACGGAACTATGGGAAATGTCCCGTTCATGCCAGAGTGCAACGTTTTCCAAAGCAGCCACGGCATTCCCGCGTATAATCCGTGCCAGTCCGGTTAACCGTTCTGAACGGATGGGATTGCGCTTGTGAGGCATGGCGGATGAGCCTTTTTGTCCTTTGGCGAAGAATTCTTCTACTTCTAATACGTCGGTCCGTTGTTGGTTGCGGATTTCAACGGCAAACCGTTCTATGGAAGCAGCAACGAGGGCGAGGTGTTGAATAAAGTTGGCGTGGCGATCGCGAGAAATAACTTGAGTGGAGGCGGTGTCGGGTTCAAGTCCTAGTTTTTGGCAGGCGATCGCTTCTACCCGAGGATCTACATTCGCATAGGTCCCCACCGCCCCGGATACTTTGCCAACGGCGATATCTTGGCGCAAGTGAACGAGGCGATCGCGATTCCGTAACATTTCCGCTAACCAACCTGCTAATTTAAAACCATAGGTGATCGGTTCGGCATGAATCCCATGAGAACGCCCCACCATCACGGTATAGCGGTGTTGTTGGGCTTGGTAACGGATGGCTTGAATACAATCTTCTAAAGCTTCTAAAATGAGGTTCAGACTGGCTACCATCTGCAAGGCTAGTCCCGTATCTAAGACATCAGAACTGGTTAAGCCTAAATGAATATAACGTCCTGCATCGCCCACATACTCATTAACATTGGTTAAAAAGGCAATGACATCATGACGGACTTCTGCTTCAATTTCGAGGATGCGTTGAGGGTCGAAATTGGCTTTTTCTTTAATTTCTGCGATCGCTTCTGAGGGAACTTGACCCAACTCTGCTTGGGCTTCACAGACAGCTATCTCCACCTGTAGCCATGTTTTATATTTGTAGGCATCTGTCCATAATTCACCCATTTCGGGCAGAGTATAGCGTTCGATCACAGTGGGTCTTCTTGGAATACAACGCTCATATTCTACTACTCAAGGGCATCCTCTCCCCATTTTGCAGTAAGACTTAATAATTTCGTTCACGGTGAACAGCCAGATTTTGAGAATTGATAATTAGGGCTTGCTGAATAACTCTGCTCCTGGAGCTAGAGAACAGGGAAATCACTTGATCTCAGTGAGAGAACGAGCGGAACGTTTCTGACGCTTACTCATGGAAAACGGGATTAACCCCGATGAAATTTAAGTTTTAACACGATAGGATGAGTAGGAATGTTCTGATGGCTGTGCTATGGTTAATCTCACCCCAAGGCAGAAAACCCTGCCTACTATGTACGATCTACCCAGTGAAGAAGTAGGAGAACCGGGTTTGCCCGACCAATTTCACCCCCTACAAGCCAAATTACTGCGTTTAACATTTCAACCGGGCAACTATGACCCAGAACAGGTTTTTTCGGCAATGGATCTCAATGTTTATTACGATGAGAACCACACCAGACGATATAAACGCCCGGATTGGTTTGGGGTGGTGGGAGTACCTCGCTTATATGAGAATCGAGACTTGCGCCTGAGTTATGTGGTGTGGCAAGAAGGAGTTAGTCCTTCTCTAGTGGTGGAATTATTATCCCCAAGTACCCAAGGTCAGGATTTAGGACAAGTGGAAGCGGAGGCGGATGGAACACCGACAAAATGGGAGGTGTATGAGCAGATTCTGCGCGTCCCCTACTATGTAGTGTATGACCGGATGATGGAGGGTTTTCGAGGGTTTGAGTTAGAAAGGGGAGCAACAGCAGAATCCCCTCGCTATGTAGAGGTAGAAGTGAGGGAGAATCGTTGGTGGTTGGAGGGATTGGAATTAGGAGTGGGTTTGTGGCAAGGGACTTATGAGAATGTGAATCGTTTATGGTTACGTTTCTATGGGAGTTCGGGGGATTGGATTCCTACACCGACGGAAGAGGAACGGCAAGCTAGAGAGTCCGCCGAACAACGGGAAGAATGGGAACGACAAGCTAGAGAATCTGCCGAACAACGGCAAGAAGAGGAACGACAAACTAGAGAGTCCGCCGAACAACGGCAAGAAGAGGAACGACGGGCCCGAGAAGCGGCAGAAGAACGAGCGGAACGTTTCCGACGCTTACTCATGGAAAACGGGATTAATCCCGATGAAATTTAAGGTTTAAAACGATTAGAGTTATTCGGCAAGCCTTAATTAAACGCCCAACTTACGGCAATAACTCAAAAAGGTATTCTGTAACAACATCGTCACAGTCATCGGTCCAACGCCCCCCGGCACGGGAGTAATCGCCCCGGCCACGTTCACGACATTGGCAAAGTCTACATCACCCACTAAACGCCCCTTTCCGGTTTCTTCATTGACCACCCGATTAATTCCCACATCAATCACCACAGCGCCGGGTTTCACCATATCGACCGTGATTAAATTGGGTTTCCCCACCGCCGCCACTAGAATATCAGCCTCGCGGGTAACAGCGCCTAAATCTGGGGTGCGGGAGTGGGCCATAGTGACAGTCCCGTGTTCCGCTAACAGCATTAAGGCCAAGGGTTTCCCCACCAAAATACTCCGACCCACCACAACGGCTTTTTTGCCCGCTACACTTAAATCATAGGCCTTAAGGATTTCCATAACTCCAGCCGGGGTGCAACTGCGTATTCCCTGTTCCCCTCGGAGGAGTCGTCCTAAATTCAGGGGGTGGAGACCATCTGCGTCCTTGTCGGGGTGGATTTGGTGCAACAGGGCTACATCATCAAGATGTTTCGGGAGGGGAAGCTGAACTAAGATGCCGTCTACCTGTTCATCTTCGTTGAGTTGGGCGATCGCCTCACTGAGGGTTTCCTGAGTTGTATCGGCGGGGAAATGCTTACCAAAGGAGGCCATGCCGATTTTCTCACAAGCCCGCTCTTTATTCCGAACATAAGCAG
Source organism: Spirulina subsalsa FACHB-351 (assembly GCF_026130165.1). GTDB lineage: Bacteria > Cyanobacteriota > Cyanobacteriia > Cyanobacteriales > Spirulinaceae > Spirulina_A > Spirulina_A subsalsa_A. Next base: position 12,409 of record NZ_JAIHOM010000102.1, read on the forward strand.
CACTGGCAGGATTATCCCCCACCATTAACACCGCTAAACCCGGAGGTCTACCCTGTTTGGCTACCCAGTCCGGAATTTTAGTTTTGAGATCATCCTGGATTTTTTGGGCTAGGGTTTTGCCATCTAAAAGTTGAGCCATCGGACTTAAATCATGAGATTGTAGACTTTGGATTGTACGGGAACTTTATGTCAATACGTCAACTTTTACTATTCCCTTTAGTATTGGGCAGTGCGATCGCCTGTAACCCCCTCTCACGAGATTTAACTCCCCTCGGAGAAGTCCCCAATCAAGCCCCCAACACTACTGTCACCGTACAGGGAACTGTGGAACAACAAGCGCCCTTTTTAACCGGGGGAGCCTATCAAATTCAAGATCCAAGCGGTAATATTTGGGTCTTTACTGAACAATCCTTACCCGAACTAGGCCGTTCCCTCGCTGTCACCGGGCAAGTCACCTATAAACCCCTAGAACTCGAAGGTTTAGACTTAGGGGAAGTCTATCTTCAGGAACTTGAACGCCCATGAATTCGTCTTTAACCCCCGTTGCTGTTGCGTTGCTCTATCAACCGGGGTGTTTCTTGATGCAGCTACGCGATGACCTCCCCACGATTCTTTACCCCGGACATTGGGCTTTTTTTGGTGGGCATCTTGAACCGGGGGAAACACCAGTGGAAGGATTAAAACGGGAGTTATGGGAAGAAATTCGTTATACTTTAAGCCATGACCCCTACAAATTCGGTTGTTATTCTGATCAACGGGTCATACGTCATGTTTTTGCCATCCCCCTTACAGTTCCCCTAACGGATTTGCAATTGTGTGAAGGTCAAGACTGGGGGTTATTGAGTGTAGCCGATATTGAGCGAGGAACCTGTTTTTCCGCGAAAGCTAATTCAGTAAGACCCATTAGCACTCTTCACCGTCAAATTTTGTTAGATTTTATAGTAGATCTGAGGACTGGTCAAAACACTCCCCAAATCCCTAAAAAGTTCTAAAGTGTGTTGCATTATGCTCCCCTGACCAGAACTTTGGGAGACAATACACCAAATCGCCTAGCCATTGGCCAATAAGAATGTCAATTTTATGCAGGTGCAGATTCAGTCATCTTGACCCAGTTAGTTGACCCTCGTCTACAGAACAATAACGCTGTTCTTTTCTTTGCGACCAAGTTAAGAATCTGACGTTTTACCAATCTGGAGTGTCAACAACCCTACACTTTAAACTATATCGTTTAAAATTTATGTGGGGTTTTGCTTAGTATATTGCTTCACTGCCATTAATCATTGTTCAGCACACCCTTCCATGAACTATCAAGCTAAATTGAAATCCCAATTCACCCGTTTATCCCCCCGTCTCCTCACTCATGGCGCACTCGCCACTTTAGTCGCCACTTCTGTGGTGACGGTTGGTTTAACTTCAACTGTTAAGGCCGCTTTAGAAGATAGTCCGAAAATCGTGGTTGACGAAGTGTGGCAGATTGTCAACAACGAGTTTGTAGGTCGTAACTTTGACCAAGCGTCTTGGCAACGCAAACGGCAAGAATTGTTGAGTCGGGATTATAGTTCCCAAGCGGAAGCATATAAAGCCATTCGTCAGGCTTTACGGGATTTGGGCGATCCTTATACTCGCTTTTTAGACCCGAAAGAGTTTGAAGAGTTAACCAGTCAAACCACCGGGGAGTTGTCTGGAATTGGTGTGCGTTTAACCTTGGACGAAGCGACGAATGTTTTAACCGTAGTGGATCCCGTGGACAATTCTCCAGCTAAAGCGGCAGGAATTCAAGCAGGCGATCGCATTTTACAGATTGATGGTCAACCTACAGCCTTAATGACTGTCGAACAAGCCAGTGAGTTAATTCGCGGGGAACAAGGCACGGATATCACCCTCCAACTCAATCGACCCGGACGAGGCCTGTTTGAAGTAACGTTAACTCGCGCTCAAGTAGAAGTCCCCGTTTTGCACTCCTCCCTCAAACAGGAAGGGGAGGTCAAAGTGGGCTACTTAAAACTCGATGAATTTAGCTCCCACGCGGCCGAACAAATGAGAAAGGCGATCGATCGTTTAGAAGGAGAAGGAGTTAATGCCTTTGTCTTAGACCTGCGCGGCAATCCCGGCGGGTTATTATTTTCCAGTGTGGATATTGCCCGGATGTGGATGGAAACCGGAACCATTGTCCGCACCGTAGACCGCAAAGGAGGCGATCGCTCCTACTCGGCCAATCGCACAGCCTTGACGAATCTCCCCTTAGTGGTCTTAGTGGATGGTTATTCCGCCAGTGCCAGTGAGATTTTAGCCGGAGCCCTGAAAGACAACGGACGAGCAGTAATTGTCGGCAGTCGCACCTTCGGGAAAGGCACTGTACAATCCGTTCACAGTCTCTCCGATCGTTCCGGTTTAGCCGTCACCATCTCCCGCTACTATCCCCCCAGTGGCGTGAATATTAGTCAAAACGGCATTACCCCCGATGTTCCTTTAGACCTCACCGGGGATCAAGTGCGTCTGTTGCGCTCCAATCCTAGTCTCTGGGGAACCAGTCGCGATCCCCAATACCGTCAAGCCATTTCCGTGTTACAAAGCAACGTCGGCCGTCAACCTGTCTTGCCCCCCTCTCTTCTTCCTGCCCCTCTGAGTAGTCGTCAGGACGGAAAACCTGCCATCGACTAAATCAGCCAGCCTATGGGGAGAAAATCTATCAATTGTAATTGATTGTAAATTATCCCCATACAGGAAATCTTGCGTTATAATGAGGACATAGGCACGGGGATCATAGAAAACCAGTTTTCTTAGAGTCTAAATCAAAGTGATAACTTTAAGGGACGAGTTCCAGAAATAACTTGAAACGAAAACTTGAAGTTATGACTTTTTCCTGAAACCTGAGAAAGGTTTAGAAAACAAGTTTAGAAATCCCTGGCACCTAAATCGAGACTACTAAATCGAGACCAGAGGTGTCACTACAAGACAAGTTGCTGACTCCCTAGAGATGCCAGAGTAGATTTCTAGGTGCAGAGCGGAATGGCGATCGCATGAATCGAGCCGTGCGATCGCTTTTTTTGTCTAATTTTGTCTAATCTTTTTTTGTCTAATCTTTGACACGCCCCGACCTCAAGGTGCGGGGATGTAAGCTGAATCGGAGCATGAAAGCCCCGTCTGTTTAAGAGCGGGGATTTTCAAGGTCACAACCCCTTAACAATCTAGAACTTCCTCATCATAGGGTGGCACCGCCAGACCCATCCTATTCACCCCCGGACTATCCTCCGGTAAGCGTTCCAATAGTGCTAGTAAGCGATAGGCATAAGAATCATCTTGCTTTGCCCTCGCGGCCAAATACAGTTTTAACTCAGCTAATACCTCGTCGGGAATATTCATCATTCATTCAACAATAATGGTCGAGAGGGGCATAATCCCCCTATTCTCTTCCCTGTTGTACCACGAAGCTCTACAAAAAAAACAAGAGGGAAAATCCCTCTTGTTTCTCGCCCAGTGAAACTGAAACCCAATTCAGCGAACTAACTCCTCACCCAATCCAATAGTGTGGTGAGGACTGCTCCGTTGCTCACTAAGCCAAAATGCTATTTAAGCCATGTGAGAGTTGAACTTACCCTTCACTCACACCCACAGCCACTTCCTCCTCTTCAACAGCCGAAACCTCCTCAGTCTCAAGCTCTTCTACAGACTCGGAAGCTTCATCCGCAAACTCCAGTTCTGAGGGATCAATCCCTTGCTGTTGTTGCAGGAGTTTCTGGCGATACTTCTGAGCCATCTCCTCCGCTTTCTCAAAGACTAACTCTTTGTTGCGCAACATATCCCCCGCTTCCGGCTCCAATTGCTTGGTAGAGAGGGAAATCCGACCCCGTTCAGCGTCTAAGTCAATGATCATGACCTTCAGTTCATCATTCACCGCAAAGACACTATGAGGCGTGTCGATATGGTCGTGGGAAATTTCCGAGATGTGCAGCAGACCACTCACCCCGCCAATATCGATAAAGGCACCGTAGGGCTTGATCCCACGAACCATCCCCGTGACCACTTCGCCCACTTGCAGCCCGTTCATCTTCCGTTCCACTAAAGCACGACGATGACTCAACACTAAACGGTTGCGGTCTTCATCCACTTCCAAGAACTTCAGGGGTAAATCTTGACCCACTAAATCCTCTTTGGCTTGACGAGTGCTAATATGAGAACCCGGAATAAAGCCCCGCAGCCCTTCAATGCGAACTAATGCCCCCCCTCGGTTTGTGGCGAATACATTAGAGCGGACCGTTGCATCTTCAGCTTGCAGTTGGCGCACCCGTTCCCAAGCGCGTAAATACTCAATGCGACGGATGGAAAGGGTTAACTGTCCATCCTCGTTCTCATCAGTCAAAATGAAAAACTCCCGCGTTTCATCCGGCTGTAAGACCTCACTGGGATCATCCACGCGGTTGATCGACATTTCTTGTATGGGAATATAGGCGGCCGTTTTCGCGCCAATATCGATCAGAGCGCCTCTGGGCTCCATACTAAATACAGTCCCGGCTACAATGTCCCCCGGACTAAAGTGATAGTCGTATTTATCCAGTAAGGCGGCAAAATCGTCGTGGGTAAAACCAATGTCTTTTTTCTGATTATAACTAGCGGTTGTTTGTTGACTGACCATGTGTGTATTGTTTCCTATGTTCTATCTCCGTATTTGTCTGCTATTTACTGTGACTCAAGGGTAGGATAAGGTCTATCCTATAATCAGTGTTCGATCACGCCCAGACTAACCCGGTGAGAGTTGGCCTAGAAAGTCCCGTTGTCTGAGAAATTACGCTTTTCCAAGAAACGAATTAGATTAGAACAAGCTGAATCAATCTCCCACTCCCTTGACTGCCAATCAGCGCGCCGAAAGAGGACATAGGCTGTCCTCTCGCCCAGTTCAACCAGGGGGGAAGGCAAAAGCATCAATCCTGCAAAAAGAGCAATAATAATGATTATTTGCCTTATTCCTTAATTTGGGGCTGACAATTACATACTATTTCGAGTTTAGCATTTTAATGAATGCACAGAATTATTATAATAACCGATTTTGGTTATTTCCGATAGGGATTTTAATGGAATGACACCGAGAACGGCTCTAGAGCTTGAGCCATATTCCTGGAGAGCGGATAAAATTCCCGCCATCAGGAAGAAGCCATGACTTGGGAAGCCTCATGAGAGGGGGGATAGTCCCAGTTTTCATCCGGGGGGGATTGTTCTAGTTGAGTTTGTAGATGGTTGAGGGTTTCGATAAAGTCTTTAATCCCTTGAAATTGCCGATAGACGGAGGCAAAACGGACATAGGCGACTTCATTTTCATCTTTGAGATAGTGCAGGGCGAGTTCCCCAATTTCGCTACTGGTGGTTTCCCGACTAATCCGTTGTTGGAGTTGGGTTTCAATTTCATCAACTAGGGTTTCTAAACGGCTACTAGGAATCCCGGTTTTTTCGCAAGCTCGCACAATGCCGCGTAAAAGTTTGGAACGGTCAAAAAGTTCTCGACTCCCATCCCGTTTCATGACGGTAATCGGCGCAAATTCAATTCGTTCGTAGGTGGTAAACCGATGTTTACAGTTGAGGCATTCCCGGCGTCGCCGCACACTTTGCTCACTTTCGGCAGAACGGGACTCTAACACCCGACTTTCAGTATGTTGACAGAAGGGACATTGCATAAATTTAGTCTATAAATTTCATCGATACCTTAAATTTAAATCATTCCCCAAGGAGTTTTATTCAAACCTAGCAAAACAGACCACAAGGTTCTACTCTTTAGTTTATCCCAAAGTGCAGAACCCTGTGGCCAGTTAGTAAATTCATTGAGGGGGGTGGGAGAGGGG
>NZ_JAIHOM010000103.1 GCF_026130165.1 Spirulina subsalsa FACHB-351
GGCATTTTTTGACAATTTGAGGGAAGTTGGATAGAATCAAATTATTGATTTTTTTTAAAAAACAAGCTCCTATTTTACCGAAGTAGGAGCTTTTTGTCAATTTTTTTTCTAACATTCAACACTTCTGTTTATGAACAATTATTTTTTTGGTATAATAACTTTTGTTTTTCTACTAGGCTTATGCTCATGGCAAAAAACAGCGAGATGGTTTATTACACTTATCCCCTTATATTACGCACCCTTTCTATTTGTAGAGGATATTTATTCTGAAGATTGGATATTTCTTCGAGCAGGAAAGGATGTGCTATCTTTTACGATTTTAGTATCCTGGATTATTTATCTTGCTAAACGCAGGTCTTTGAAGAAATGGAATTCGCTTTTACCCTCACTCTTAATTGCTTTTTTTATACTGCTTGGAATATTTAAAATTATTTATTTAGATGAATCTGTTCAAGTAGAAATACTTAGATTATTTTTACTGTCTCCAATTTGGTACTTTTTATCTGTTTATATTTACCCCAAAAATTTTTATGTAAAACAACAAATATATCGCTGGGTTCTTGTAAGTTTTTTAGTTTCTTTAATTGGCATAGGTGAATGGTTATTTCTCTCACAAGAGAACATATTCTCTAAGGCTGCTGGTCAAACTCGTGTAGTATCAACACTATTTAACCCTAATGCACTAGGTTGGTACTTATTCGCAATGAATGCTTTACTAATTGGAGCTTCAAATCAAAAATGGAAGTCCACAAAAAGATTTGAATTTTCTCCACCATATACACTCTTAGTGTTAAGCATCAATTGCTTCACGATGGTTTTGTCAGGTTCACGGAGTGCTTTGATTCCTAACTTTCTCATGTTAGGGTGTTGGATTTTATTAAAATTCAAAAATGGAGTAGTTGCATTCTTTGGTCTTTCATTTGGCTTAATAGCAATAACTATAATTTCTATATCTACCTTAAATTTTCAAATTTATCAAATTAGAGCATTCAGTAGTTTTCAAACACTTCGCTGGGATATATACAAGAAATTTTTAGTTTTAGTGAGTCAGGCTAACCCTATCGAGTTTTTAACTGGATTTAATGAAAACAGCTACAACTTGGCTAACAAACTAGGTTTAATTAACGACTCTTATGTACTGGCTGTTGGATCCATTGCTGGCATAATTTCAGTGATAATCCTATTTTTAGCTATTGTGTTAAGCTTAATACTTAAAAACAAACAGTATCAACAGCAACCATCTTTGCTCTATTTAGTCTTGGGTTTAAGTCTGATTGGGGTTATTGGCAATGTGCAAGGAATATTTCCTCACGGAATCATTTTTTGGGTTTGTCTAGGCTTGATGAATTCCAAGAATAGTCAAAATATCTAAGAAGATATCTAAAATCTAAATATTTAGATTTTATGAACCTGGCTGCAAATCTTTTTCAGTAGAGATTCTATCTATTTTTGATGCTTTTCTCCATCACCAAGTAATCCTTTCTTAAGTGAGTCAATGTGCGGTATAGCAGGTTATCTCTTCACCTCCAATAACTTCCCCTTGGCTACCGCATTGTCTTCAGTTAAGACAAACTTAGTCCACCGTGGACCAGATGATTTTGGCGTATTTCAGGACAATGCACACAGAGTTGGTCTTGTCCATACACGACTATCAATCCTCGACCTGTCGCCATTGGGACATCAACCGATGACCAGTGAGGATGGTCGGGTGGTGTTGGTATTCAACGGGGAAATCTACAATTTTCGCGAACTGCGGACAGCACTAGAGGCACAAGGTTATAGCTTTCGAGGTCATTCAGATACTGAGGTGTTGCTCAACCTCTATCTGTCCCAGAGGAAGTCTGGGGACGGGGTTAAAGTGATGCTACGGAGACTCAACGGCATTTTTGCTTTTGCGCTATGGGATGCCGATCATGAGTCATTACTTTTAGTGCGAGACGCTCTGGGAGTTAAGCCTCTCTACTACAGTGCATCCAAGGAGGGTTTAGCTTTTGCCAGTGAGTTCAAAGCACTACTGCCCTTACTACCAACGGATAGAAACCCCTTGGGGAACCTAGATGCTGCCGCCATTGATCGTTATCTGAGTTTTCTCTGGTGTCCAGGAGCAGGTACGCCCACTCAATCCATACGCCAACTCGGCCCTGGTGAAGGAATATGGGTAAACAAAGACGAGATCGCCACCCCCTTCACTTGGTATCGCCTACCCGCGTTCCATCCCCACCCCTGGGAAGGCAAGACGATACACCGATCACCAGCCCCATTAACCGCAAGACAAGCAATCCACCGCACAGAGCAATATTTACGTCAGGCAGTACATCGCCAGATGGTCGCTGATGTACCAGTGGGAGCCTTTCTCTCCGGGGGACTAGACTCCAGTAGCATCGTCACCTTTGCCCGAGAGCATAATCCTAATCTCCAGTGTTTCACCATCGAAGTGACAGGGGCTAGAGAGGAGGGAATAACCGATGATCTCCCCTATGCCCGTCAGGTTGCTGAACATTTGAACGTGCCGCTAGAAGTTGTTCAAATCAATGCGGCACGAATGGCAGAGGATCTTCCTGCAATGGTGGCGCAATTGGATGAACCTCTAGCGGATCCAGCACCCCTCAATGTGCTGTACATCAGTCGCCTCGCCCGTGAACAGGGTATCAAAGTGTTACTATCTGGGGCGGGAGGAGATGACCTGTTTACTGGCTATCGTCGCCACCAAGCCCTTATGATAGAACGTTATTGGGCTTGGCTACCTCGCTCTGTCCGAGCGCAACTGGAACGCTTGACAAGCGGATTAGATCAACGGCGATCGCTTACTCGGCGATTGGGGAAATTATTTCAGGGTGCAGCCCTAGAGGGCGATGCCCGACTCGTGAATTATTTTCGCTGGGTTGATCGAAAAGATTTAATCGCCCTTTATACCCCAGACTTTCGTGCTGCATTGGGCGATTCTCAAGCGGAAGAACCCATGCTGGATTTCCTCGCGGAACTCCCCCCCAACACTCATCCAATAGAACGATTACTCGCCCTAGAACAGCGATTTTTTCTCACCGATCACAACCTCACCTACACGGATAAAATGTCAATGGCAGTGGGGGTAGAAGTGCGAGTACCCTTCTTAGATCTCGACCTGGTTGAATTTGCCTCCCAAATTCCGCCGCAGTATAAACAACGGGGTCGTCAAGGCAAATGGGTGCTGAAAAAAGCGATGGAGCCTTATTTACCGAGGGATGTTATCTATCGACCCAAGTCTGGTTTTGGTGCGCCCTTACGAAACTGGATGCGCCATGAATTGCGGGAACTGTTGGCCGATGTGCTAAGTGAACAAAGTTTAAAACATCGAGGGTTGTTTGATTCATCGGCTGTACAGCAGCTTATTAATGACAATGACCAAGGTACAATTGATGCTAGTTATACTTTGCTTTCTTTGATTTGTATTGAGCTTTGGTGTCGGCAGTTTGTTGATCAAACAGAATCAAAATACAAGTCTTTCCAGCCTTAATGAAACAAATCATCCAATCTCTCACCACCGGCCAAACTGAAGTTCAGGACATCCCCGCCCCCGCCCTCAAACCCGGTAAACTCCTGATCCGTACCCACAATTCCCTAGTCTCAGCCGGAACCGAGCGGATGCTTGTGGAATTTGGCCAAGCCAACTGGCTCGATAAAGCTCGCCAACAACCGGATAAAGTCCGCCAAGTCCTCGATAAAGTTCGTACTGATGGCCTCCTCACCACCCTCGATGCCGTTCAGAGCAAACTTGACCAACCCCTCCCCCTTGGCTATTGCAATGTGGGTACAGTAATCGGAGTAGGGGCAGGGGTGAGAGGCTTTCAAGTGGGCGATCGCATCATTTCCAACGGCCCCCATGCCGAAATTGTCTCCGTCCCCCAAAACCTCTGCGCCAAAATTCCCGATCCAGTCACCAACGAAGCAGCCGTCTTCACTGTCGTCGCTGCCATCGGTTTACAGGGGATTCGTCTTGCCCAACCCACCCTAGGAGAATGCTTCGTCGTCACCGGTTTGGGCTTAATTGGTCTTCTCACCGCCCAACTCCTCAAAGCCCAAGGTTGTCGCGTACTAGGGCTAGACTTCGCCCCCGATAAATTAGCCCTCGCGCAACAACTGGGCATTGACACCCTTAACCTCGCCATAGACAACGACCCCATCGCCATCGCCACTGAATTTTCCCGGGAAGCCGGAGTCGATGGCGTGCTAATCACCGCCGCCACCCAAAGCAGCGAACCCGTCCACCAAGCCGCCCAAATGTGCCGGAAGCGCGGCCGCATTGTCCTTGTTGGCGTAACAGGTCTAGAATTATCCCGGGCTGACTTCTACGAAAAAGAACTCAGCTTTCAGGTGTCCTGCTCCTATGGCCCCGGTCGCTACGACCCCAACTACGAACAGAAAGGGCAAGACTACCCCCTTGGCTTTGTCCGTTGGACAGAGCAACGGAACTTTGAAGCAGTACTAGATACCCTCGCCAGTGGTCAACTTCAGACCGATCTGCTGATTTCCCATCGCTTTCCCATTGACCAAGCCGATCAAGCCTACGCCGTCCTCACAGGGGATCAGCCCTACCTCGGCATTGTTCTGGACTACCCTACCCCTGCTGAACCAACCTCAACCCTCTCACTCAAACCTGACCCCAAAGCGTCCCCGTCTACCCCCGCTCCGGTTATTGTCGGTTGTATTGGTGCCGGAAACTATGCCAGCCGCATCCTCCTCCCCGCCCTAGCTGAAACACCAGCCCAACTCCATACCCTTGCCGCCACATCAGGGGTTAACATCACCCACTATGGCCGCAAACTGGGCTTTCAACAGGTCACGACTGAGCCAGATGCCCTCTTCACCAACCCCACCATTAACACAGTCGTCATTGCCACGCGCCATGATAGCCATGGGGACTTGGTTTGTCGCGCCCTCACTGCGGGGAAGCACGTCTTTGTAGAAAAACCCTTAGCCCTGAATCAAGCTGAACTAGAGCAAATTCAGCAGGTTTACCAAGAGGCCATCAGTAAGGGTCAACCCCGACAGTTAATGGTCGGCTTTAACCGCCGCTTTGCTCCCCTTGTGCAGCAAATGCACCGCCTCCTGCAAACCATAACTGCCCCCAAAGCCTTGATTATGACCGTTAACGCCGGGGCAATTCCCGCCGACCACTGGACCCAAGATGCAGCAATGGGTGGGGGACGGATTATCGGTGAAGCCTGCCATTTTGTTGATCTGCTGCGGTTTCTGGTCGGACAGCCCATCGCAAGTTGGCATCGCACCACCTTAGCCGACTCCAAGCCCTGTCCGGATACCGTTACCCTCAATTTGACCTTTACCGATGACTCCATCGGCACCATTCACTATTTCGCCAATGGGGCCAAGTCTTTTCCCAAGGAAAGATTAGAAGTATTCTGTGGCGATCGCATTCTTCAGTTAGATAACTACCGGACCTTACAAGGCTGGGGCTGGCCTCAGTTTAAACGCCAGAGCCAATGGCGACAGGATAAGGGACAAAAAGCCTGTCTCGCCGCCTTTGTCGCTGCCATCACCACAGGAACACCCGCCCCCATCCCCCTAGAAGAACTAATTGAGGTCAGTCAAGCTATTCTAGCTATGGCTCAGCCTTCACCCGAAAAACTTTAACCCATGATCCATCCTGATCAAAATTTGCCTCGCGTCTGTATCCTCGGTCTAGGCTACATTGGTTTGCCCACAGCCGCGATCCTCACCCAACATGGCTACTCAGTGATCGGAGTAGATATTAACCCTAATGTCGTCGATACCATTAACCAAGGGTCAATTCACATTGTTGAGCCAGACCTTGACCAGGCAGTGGCGATCGCCGTCCAAACCCAAAAACTCCAAGCTAGCACCACCCCCACAGCCGCAGATATTTTTATCATCTGTGTCCCCACCCCCTTTCATCCCGCCACAGAAGGCTTACCCCAACCCAATATTGACTATGTTCTCGCGGCAGCGGAGGCGATCGCCCCCATCCTACAACCGGGAAACCTCGTCATCTTAGAATCCACTTCCCCCGTCGGCACTACAGAGCAAGTCGCAAAAACCCTAGCGGTAGCAGGAGCACCTGTCGAGCAGCTTCATCTCGCCTACTGTCCAGAGCGCGTATTACCGGGGAACATTCTCCATGAACTCATCCACAATGACCGCGTCGTGGGGGGTCTAACCGAAGAAGCTGCAACCACAGCCCAGTCCTTCTATGCCAGTTTTTGCCAAGGTCAAATTCTCACCACCGATGCCCGCACAGCCGAACTTTGTAAACTGACTGAAAACGCCTTTCGAGATGTCAACCTCGCCTTTGCCAATGAACTCTCCATGTTATGTCCCAACCTCAAAGTTGATGTCCGAGAACTAATTCGCCTCGCCAACCATCACCCCCGCGTCAACATTTTACAACCCGGTTGTGGTGTCGGGGGTCACTGTATCGCCGTCGATCCTTGGTTTATCGCCTCCGCTGTCCCAAACCACTCCCCTTTATTACAAACAGCACGCCAAGTCAACAACCATAAACCCCAGTGGGTCGTCAATCAGGTCGTTGCCGCCGCCCAAGAATTTGCCACGATCCACCAACGTCAGCCCATCATTGCCTGCCTTGGATTAGCCTTTAAACCCAACGTTGATGACCTACGCGGTTCCCCCGCCCTAGAGATTACCCAAAATCTACAAGCCCTAGGCTACACCATCCTGCCCGTAGAACCCAACTTAAAATCCCACCCCACCTTAAATTTAATGCCTTGGTCTCTAGCTTTGGATAAAGCAGATTTGCTAGTATTTTTAGTCGGTCATCGCGAATTTCATGGACTAACCCTTCAAAAACCATCCCTAGATTTTTGTGGAATCACACACCAATCAGCCCATTAAACCATTCCTTAAAGTCCCTTCCATAAGCTTCCTTGTTGCGGAGAAAAAAACCTCATGAATCTAGGTTTATGGTGGCGCACCATTCGTGATCTTCCTCCCCAACAAATTACAGCAAGAATTGAATTTGAAATCAAGCGGCGTTCTTTCCCTAACCTTCCCCTCCCCCTTCGTCACTACTGGACATTTGGAAGAATTTCACCCACACCTCCTCTTCACATCAACTATCTCAACAATCTTCAACTTAATTCAAAACAATCACTTTCCACTGGTTCTTTCAGGGAAAATAAGTGCCATTCCGTTACCTTCACTTTTTTAAATCAATCTCGCACTTTACCCTTACCCATTACTTGGAATAGCTCTGAATATTCACGTCTTTGGCAATTTAACTTACATTACTTTGACTGGATTCGAGACAGAATTACAACTGCTTATCAAAAAAGAAAAATCACAGAAGAATCTTTTTTAGAAATTTATTCCGTCATTACAGACTGGATTGATCACAATCCTTTTTATTCCTTTGATGGTTGGCATCCCTATACAACCTCACTCCGTATCGTAAACTGGACTTATGCTATCCACACATTCCCCGAACTTAAAACAGAAAAAATTCTCGAATCGTTGTGGAAACAAATTAATTATCTCTATCACAACAAAGAATACTTTGCGGGAGGAAATCACCTCTTAGAAAATCTGAGAGCATTAATCATTGGTGGATTAAACTTTAATCACCCCAAAACCGAAAAGATAGTTAACACATCTATTGAAGAACTGATTCAGCAACTTAGCTATCAAATACTGCCCGATGGGGGACATTATGAGCGTAGTCCAATGTATCACTTAATTGTGATGAATTTAGTAGCAGAATCAACTGCTTGTTTGTATAGTGCCAATTTACCCATTCCCACCTTCATTTTAGATTCCTTAAGCAAAATGCTCGAATTTGCTCAAGGAATCCGGTTACACAATGGAAATTATCCCCTCTGGAATGATGCAGCCTACAATATCACTTATTCCCTAGACGAAACAATTAACTGGACTAAACAACTTCTTAACTCTCCTTCCCAAAACCTTCAATCCTATTTATTGTCTTCTTGTAATCTCTTACATCTTCATTTACTGAACAAAAATCCAGACTCTCATTCTTCTGACTGTAAAAATCTTAAACCAGATCCTAATTTAATTCCTGAAAATCAGAAACATACTGATGATAAAAAGAATTCAATCAGTTACCATGCACCACACACAGGATATTCTATTTTACGCAATTCTCACGGTCTTGAATTAGGTTTTGACTATGGTCTTCCCTGTCCTCCAGAACTCCCTCCCCATGCCCATGCAGATTGTTTAACTATAGACTTATACTACCAAGGTCAACCAATTATTATTGATACCGGAACTAGTGAATATAAAAAAGGCTTGATTCGGGAATATGAGCGTAGCACTAAAGCACACAACACTGTAGAAATTGCCGACCAAAATCAATCAGAAGTATGGGGAAGCTTTCGAGTTGGGAGAAAAGCAAAACCTTTGAATGTAACATCGGGAGTTTTTGAAAAACTACAATGGATGAGTGCCTCTCACAATGGATATTATCACTCACCCATTCAATCCATCCATCATCGCTGGATTGGTCTTGAGCAGACTAATGTTATTATTCTAGATGTTATTGCAACTGATCAAACTCAAATTGCTCAATCCAACCGATACGGTACTGCCCGATTCCACTTTGCTCCTAATCTAGACCTCATCCCAGACTCATCAAAAGATATTTATCATTACTCATCTAAAGATTTAAGTTTTTGGGTTCAAAACTTTAGCTCAGTTCAGTCGAACCAGACTAAATGGCTCAATTCTCAGAACAGTTCTTCTTGGCACTCCCCTGAATTTGGTCAACCTATTTCAAGGGGATGCCTAGAAATTAGAATTCCATTAGATCAAAGTTACCATGCTCTATTAACTTTAGTCAGTTTAAACAATTTACCTCAAGTAAATTGGAAACATGATGCTTCCTTCTTTCAGTTAAATCTTAATCAGATAAACTTAAATTGGACAATTAATCAATCAGGTTTAGCTTTTAAAGCTCTTAATCAGTAAAACACACCTTATAAAATGCCTGCTAGAATATGGATTATTAACCAGTTCGCCAATACTCCTGATGTTCCTGGACACATCAGACAATATGAAATAGGTCAATTTCTAAGCAATCAAGAATATGAGGTAGAAGTTTTTGCCTCAGACTATAATTTAACTCAAAGACAGTACAGAAAACTAAAATTCGGTCAAGGCTATTCTAGCGAAAATTATCATAAACTGAAATGGAATTGGCTGTACGCAACTCCTTATAAAATCAACAATTGGCAACGATATGTTAATATGTTGTCTTTCTGTATTACCTTATTCATCGTTGGACTTATTAAACCAAAACCCAACATAATCATCGGGTCCTCTCCTCAACTTTTAGCGGCTTTTACTGCATGGTTACTGGCAAAAATTCACGGTGCTTACTTTTACTTTGAAGTTCGGGATCTTTGGCCACAAGTATTAATAGAACTGGGTGGAAAATCCCCCAAAAATCTCTTAGTCAGAGGACTCGCTTGGATTGAGAAATTTTTATACAAAAAGAGTAATCACGTTATTGTTTTAGCATCAGGGGCGGTTGATTATGTAAAAAAACGGGGTGCAGCAAACGTTCACTGGCTTCCTAACGGACCTAATTTAAAAGAGTTTGAAAATAACATCACACCAAAACAGGCTAAACAAAAGTACAATATTCCATCAGATTGTACCTGTCTCATGTACACAGGCGCACATGGCACTGCCAATGCTCTCGAAACAATTGTAGAAGCCTGTCGTATTTTAGATGATGAGTATTCTGACAAGATTCTAGTAATATTACTTGGAGATGGTCCAGATAAACAAGACCTCA
Source organism: Spirulina subsalsa FACHB-351 (assembly GCF_026130165.1). Lineage (GTDB taxonomy): Bacteria > Cyanobacteriota > Cyanobacteriia > Cyanobacteriales > Spirulinaceae > Spirulina_A > Spirulina_A subsalsa_A. The sequence continues at coordinate 9,794 of NZ_JAIHOM010000103.1, forward strand.
TTAAACAAGCTAAAGGCATTCAATGTCTTGAATTTAGAGATCCTTTACCTAAACAAGAAATCCCCAAATTCCTACAAGCCGCGGACGGATTCATTTTAACCTTGAAAAATATCCCTCTTTTTCAGTATGGGGTCAGTCCAAATAAACTTTATGATTACTACGCATCTGGGAAACCTGTTATTGTAGCAGTAGGAGGAGCAGTTAATGCAGAAGTTACAACTTACCAATTAGGTTGGGCTGTTCCGCCAGAAAATTCAAAAGATTTAGCTCAGGCAATGGTATCATTTTTAAAGACTTCCCAAGAAGAAAGAGAAGCAATGGGAGAACGAGGGAAAAACTTGGTTCACTCGACTTACTCTAGAAGAGCAATATGTCAAAAACTCTCTACTCTTATCCAAGAAGATATTAATCTTTAGCTCACGGAAAGCTGAAATCCGAAGAACTCAGTCGTAGCTAGCAGCTTTATCATTTATAGAACCGATGTCTCCCTCAATACTCCTAACAGGTGCAACAGGTTTTACGGGAAGCTTTGTCTGCCAAAAACTGATTCAAGAACAAATCAAGTTTGATTGCTTAATTCGTCATTCTTCCGATTCTAGAAAATTAATGGATTTGGGTCTAAATTGTGTTGAAGCTGACCTCAATGATTTAGATTCTCTAAAAAGAACACTACCAAACTATAAGATTTTAGTCAACGTTGCTTCCATTGGCTTTGGAGCAGCCCCTACCATTGTTCAAGCTTGTGAAGAATCTGGGATAGAAAGAGCTATTTTTATCAGTACAACAGCAATTTTTACCCATCTTAATGCCTCAAGTAAAACCATTCGACTAGCCGCAGAACAGTCTATAAAAAACAGTAGTTTAAAATATACTATTCTGCGACCAACGATGATTTATGGAACACCCGAAGATCGGAATATGATTCGTCTTTTGAGGTTCTTGCAAAAATCCCCAATCATCCCCATTTTTGGTAGTGGAGAATTCCTTCAGCAACCTGTTCATGTTGAAGATGTAGCATGGGCGATTACCAAAGTCATTAATTGCCCTGAAACCTATCGAAAAGAGTATAATATTTCAGGTAAAACTCCATTAACATATAACCAAGTCATTGAAATAGCAAGTGAGGCATTAGGTAAGAAAACAATTAAGGTACACATTCCAGTCTCTTTGGCAACTCATTGTATTAAAACTATACAATCTTTAGGGTTAAAGTTCCCCATTACAGAGGAACAGATATTGAGACTCAATGAACATAAAAACTTTGACTATTCTTTAGCTTCTGAAGATTTTGGATATTCTCCGCGTTCATTTGCAGAAGGCATTGACCAAGAAATTAAACTCCTAAAATAATGAAGAGTGGTCTTGATATTGTATTAATCAGTTTGAGCGGTTTATTAGGCTTTTCTATTACCTACCTAATCAAAGAATATTTAGGACAGAAACTTATAGATATCCCCAACGATCGCAGTTCTCACCAAAACCCTACTCCGAGGGGCGGTGGTCTAGGTTTTATTGTGGCTTTTTTGTTGACTAATATTTCAACACCCTTTTTCCATACCCTTAACACCCCAAACTTCACCCCCATCTGGCTTATCCTCACCCCCCTTGGCATCATTGGTTTCCTGGATGACCGCTACAACCTACCCGCCCGTCTCCGCTATCTTGTTCAACTCAGCGCGGCAGCCATTGCCATTTATGCCTTCTCTTCTCTACCCATCCCAGGACTCAACACCCTAGGATTAACCGGTCAAGTGATAGGCATAGTCATCACCGCGATCGCCTTCACTGCCCTAATCAACTTCTATAACTTCATGGATGGCCTCGACGGCCTCGTTGCCAGCGTCACCGCCCTCCAACTCGCTTTCCTCGCCCTTTACCTCCATCAACCCCTTTGGTGGCTTCTCGTCGCCGCACTCTTAGGCTTTCTCTACTGGAATTGGTCCCCTGCTAAAATCTTCATGGGGGATGTAGGCAGCACCGTCCTAGGGGCTTGTATCGGCATCGCCCTCCTCAACAGTCCCAATCCGACTCAACTCTGGTCAGCCCTCCCCATCACTTTCCCCCTCATTGGCGATGCCATCTACACCCTCATCCGTCGTCTACTTAAAAAAGAAAACATCTTCCAAGCCCATCGCACCCACCTCTATCAACGGCTACAACAATCCGGCTGGAGTCATGGCAAAGTGGCGATCGCCTACCTCCTTCTCACCGCCCTCATCGCCCTTCTCATCAGCACTTTAGGCCGTCTCGGAAGTCTTTTCAGTGTCGGAATTGTCCTAGGCGCGATCGCATCAGGCGAAATCTATCTTGAAATGTCAAAAGACAACTCCCGTTAGAACCGATAGGCTTAACAGTGAGTTGACACTCTCAGGGCTAAAGCCTCTGAATTTCCCGCTTATCTCTCTTCTGTCACTGTGGGAGAGGTAAAATGTCCAGCTTCGACAGTGAACTACCCCATCCTGCCGTTGGCGAGAGATGCTTTTTGGTCGTTGGTTGGGTAGATGCGATACTTGTACGCCTTATACATTATCTTGATTTGCTGTTGCCGATAACATTGTACCTGCTCATCCGAGGATTCGCGATCGCTCAGTTTATTTATTGGTTGCTATTCATCCCCTCCCTACAAGGGAGGAAGAGGGGAATTCCGCAACATTTTGTTAAAGCCGTCCTGAAAGACGGGGTTTTAGACCCAGTTTTTCGATGCTAGAATTTTCTGGTAAAGCCGCCCTAAAAGGGCGGGGTTTCAAACCCAAAATTTCCGATGAAAATATGCGTAGTAGCCCCTAACAATAACACGTATTCAGAAACTTTTATTCATGCTCATATGCGTCGTCTGTCCAGCACGGTGATTAGCTTAGTGGGCGATGGGTCTTATTTTCCAGTACGCGAGGTCGATGGAGTTGTCCTATATAAGCGAGATATTGGAGCATGGCTTACCCGTCGGATAATGGGCCTCTCCATCCAGCAGGGGGAAGAAAAAGCACTCAGCCAATTTCTAGTTCAGCGCCAAATTGATGTTGTATTAGCAGAGTATGGCCCTACAGCTTGTGCCGTTTTGAAGTCCTGTCAAATGGCAGGGATTCCATTAGTCGCACACTTTCATGGATTTGACGCATTTCAATACTCAACAGCAGAAGAATATAAAGACAGGTATCAAACCCTCTTTAAAAAAGCCGCATGTTTGATAGCAGCTTCCCAGAGTATGGCTAGTCAACTTTGCCTACTCGGAGCCCTACCAGAACAGATCGCTGTTAATCACTATGGCGTTGATGTAAGCAAGTTTCAGGGTGGCCAACCCAGTAAATCACCCCCAAACTTTGTAGCCGTTGGTCGCTTTATTGAGAAAAAGGCTCCTCATCTTACCCTCTTAGCCTTTCATAAAGTAGTTGAGCAAGTTCCTACAGCCCATCTCACCATGATTGGTGATGGACCACTTTTAGAAGCCTGCAAGCAATTAGTTGTAGCACTTAATCTCAAAGACCAAGTTACTTTACGAGGAGTTTGTCCTCCTGAAGAAGTTGTTAACGTGTTACGCCAAGCAAGAGCATTTGTGCAACATTCGCTGAGGACGAGCGGTGGCGATAGCGAATCTTTAGGAGTAGTTTTTCTTGAAGCTGGAGCGATGGGATTACCATCTGTAGCAACAAAACATGACGGCATTCCCGAAGTCATCCTTGACGGAAAAACTGGGTTACTTGCAGAAGAAGGCAATATTGAACAATTTGCCGAGCATATGATCGCCCTAGCTCAAGACCCAGAACTAGCTGAGAATCTGGGGAACGAGGCCTATAAGCGAGTCAATTCTCAGTTCACCGAGGAAAGGTCGTTATCCAACCTCTATAAAATTCTCACTGAGATTACTCAAAAATAACTCAACAATGTAAATTAGAAATCGAAGACTCTCATCATGCGGTAAATTAAAAGAACACGGAGAATAAATTTCCCTGAGTCGTTTTTCCTCTCAGGTCTAAAGACACTGAGTTTCCAAACTCCCACCCTTTTCTTATGACTTCTTTGAACGAAGCTACAATAGTTGAAGCACAGAATAAAGGCATAATCGTCTGTCTGTCTCGTCGAGTTGGGTTCTTTGCGCTTTTCTTTCAAGTTCTGGGGCATATTTATCAAGCCGAACAGGAAGATTTAATTCCAGTTGTCTTCTTCGGCAGCAGTTGTCTTTACTGGTCAGAACAAGGCTACAACGGCCATCAAGACAATGCTTGGGAATATTATTTTGAACCTGTTTCAGAGCTAACTATAGAGGATGTTTTTAATCTCCCACTGGATAGGCTCAAACATGCCAGTATTTATGAGTATTCTAAAGCCGATATCACCCATAATCCACCAGAGCAGTATACTGGCAATCTACAAGGAAGTATCTCAGTTCCGCCCAATGTGAAAGTCACAAACTGCTGGTCAGCCTTCGATCCCGGGCAGGAAGAGATTCATGAAGATCGCCGGGCTATCTTTTACGATTTAATAAAGCGCCGAATACAGATTAAACCCAGTATTCTCAATAAGATTGACGACTTCTACCAGAGTTACTTTACCGACAACACAGTTATTGGAGTCCACATGCGCGGTACCGAGCGCAGTGTGGAAGTAACGGGCTGGTACCTGAAGCCCCATCTCGATGAAAGAACCTACATGCGTGCAGTTGATCGAGCATTAAAACAGTTTCCCGATGCCAAAATATTTTTAGCAACAGATACACAAACGAGTGTGGATAAGTTCCGCTCAAGATACGGTGATAGACTGCTAACTTACGATTCAACGCGCTCAGATGAAGGCAATAGTCCCCATCTCCAATTTGGGGGGGCTGTATTAGGAGAGCAGGTGCTTATTGAATCAATTCTCTTGTCTAAAACCAATTTCTTAATCCATGGCATCTCTAATGTCGCATTTGCGGCACTCTGTTTTAATCCGACATTATCCCATCTCAATGTCTACTTAAAGTACGGCAAAGCTGGGGAGATCAAACTCCGGGTAAATCAAAAATTACAGAAAGTGCTTAAAAAAATTAAGCGGCGACTGAATACTCTTGTAAAAAAATAGGCGAATTATTAAAAGAACACGGGGAATAAATTCCACTGAGTCGTTTTTCCTCTCAGGTCTAAAGACACTGAGTTTCCAAACTCCCACCCTTTTCTTATGAAACTGTATTTGCTGAACTATGCCGACGATCGCTTTGGATATAAAGGGGGAAGATTCCTTAAAAACCAAGCTAGGCTCAATGAATCTGCCCAAAACCAAGGCATTAATCATATCGTTTCATGGACATGGCCCAAACTAGCCGCTACGTCCTTCTATGCTGAACATAAAGAGTATTTAGACAAGAATCGTTTTGAAAATGGTGCCGTATGGAAGCCATTCATCGTTCAACAACTACTCCAAGAAATTGAGCAAGAGGACATCATCTTTTACTACGATTGTGGTGCTTATACGATCAACCGACCGGTGAGTATTTTAATTGATCTTTGTCTTCGTAATGGCGGCACTCTATTTCATGAATGGGGTGAGAAAAATTTAAAATACACAAAACGTGATGCTTTTGTGTACATGGATTGCGATTCACCTCGCTATCATAATGCAGTTGCATTACAAAATACATGGTTCCTTTTACAAAAAAATGAATTTGCGGAAAAATTTGTAAGTGAATGGCTAAGGTATAACCTTGATGAACGCATTGCCTCATACGTTAAACCCAATACCTGTGGCCTTCCAGACTTGTTGGGATTCGTTGAAAATCGAGGTGACCAGTCAATTTTCACAAATCTATCCATCAAATACAGAATTTGCACATTTCAAGGGGCTGGGGGAATCAAGAATCGACAAGTTGACAATTTTGTAGATTCACTTTCTCTACGCTCAAGGGGACAAAGATTTATTACTAATACGAAGATTCAAGCTAAATCATGGCTGGGGAGAAGCGCCTATCAAGTTCGCATGAGGGGAAAACCTCTCAAGTTTTCAATAGGAGAAATTTCTGTTAATTTATATCCTTACGGCGGTGCAGTCCGGCAGATGTGGTGTGGCAATGATGCCAAGCGAGCAGTTATCAAATCTCTTTTATCTTTAACCCATCAGGACTCAAGTATTGTAGAAGTAGGCGCGAATGTTGGCTTGCTGTCTACTTTTTTAGCGAAAAAGCTGGGAGGAGGCAGAATTTGCGCGATTGAACCCGATCCAGAGCTTTGCTTTCACTTGAAGAAAAACCTTGAACTGAATGACTGTTCTGAGCGTGTTGTAGTCGTTCAAAAAGCTGTGTCAGAACAATCAGGGCAGGCAACACTTCAACAGAATAGAGTCTGGCATGATCCCTTTAATACTATTGGAAAGCCAATAGATGAAAACTGCCGAATTGTCGGACTTAGAGAAGTTTCTGTATCACATTTAGTAGACATTTTAGAGAGTCAACAGTTTACTAAACCTGATATGTTAATCATAGACGCATCGGGTGCTGAACTACCAATTTTGAAGGGAGCAATTCCTCTCCTATCAAGTGATTCATCGCCGATTGTAATATACAACTGCATTCATGTAGCCTGCTTAGGATTTGGTTATCAGCCCATGGAGATTCAAGATTTAATGCGTCATTATGGTTATCGTCTTTTCAGATTAGTTACTGGACAAAAACTCAGTGAACTTCCAAGCGACTGCAATCATGAAGGATTTATTTATGGATTTAAAAATAATCGCCTACCTGAGTCAGACAATATCCAGTTCTTGTATTTGCCTAAACAAGCTGAAGCTAATTCAGAAGATATAAGCGAGCCAGCAAACAAAACTGAATGATATAGCTAGTCCTAATGAGACGTGAACTCTGGGCTATTGTCCTATGTCGATTCCAGGCGAGCCTTTTTTGCACGACTCAGATAGGTTCGCTATAGTAAATCAAAAGGTATTGCCATGCTCTTGACGTTTTTGCGATTCATGGTCTAGCCTATAACCACTTAGTATTTCTGGAGATTTCGTCAATCTTTTTTTTAGAGCTATCATATGATCCACTTTTCAACTCTTTGATCGGGCATTTAGACTAAGAGACTGTTTTAGCATTTTTTAAGGGGGTAGTACTAACACTCCATGGAAAAAGGGAAAACCTCTACAAAAGTCAAGGTTGATTCAATTACTTTGATTAATTTCTTATTGATAGTGATCGTGTTATTTTTACATCACGTTAACTATACACAAGATTATTTATGGGCTATTAGTCATCGTCTAATCAATCCTTATGAAACAGGTATTGATCAGGTACTGCAAAAATTTGCCGTAGGAGGCTTTTTATTTTTCTCGGGTTACAAACTTACCATTTCAAAGCAGCGCGAACCTACACTGGCATTTTTACTGAATCGTTTTTTGCGTATTTATCCTTTATATTTCTTGGCTGTCGTTCTGTTCTCTGTTACTGTATATCCACACATCAGAGGAGAAATGCCATCCCTAGGAAATTTTGCTGTACATACCTTGGCTTTGCAGGCTTGGCTACCCAATCTTTATCAAGCCAACTATTTAACAATTTGGTTCGTCAGCAATTTGTTCTTTTGCTATCTGGCATTTATCTTCATACGCCGAGAGTTATCAGACACACATCGATTTTTACGGGCTGTGACACTAATTGTAGTGATGATAAATCTAGCAAAAATTATCGCGCTGAGGGTATACAGCGTTGATATTTTTTCCGGCCATTTTGACACTTACTTTTTATTTTTTGCCCTAGGTATGTTGTCTTCTAAAATTCTGACTCAGGGTATGTCAAATCCGTGGCAAAACTCGCTGTATTTGCCCACAGTCTCGATAGCCTGTGCAATAGTGCTAGTAGGTGTTAACTCATTTTTGTCCCATGATACAATTAGATTTTATGTATTAGAGCGAGTACTAATCTTTGGATTTACAGTTCCTGCTTATTGGACTCTACTACAGAGGCTCCAAGGATGCCTTCTCTCAATCAAGGGGGCTGCGTTCCTCAAGAATATCAGTACCGCATCACTTTGTGTGTTTCTCTTTCATCGCCCTATCTGGACAGTGATGTATACATTCATGCCTGAGAAGTCGTGGCTTCAGTCACTATTTATACTAGGAATAGGAATCCCGTTGATTTTTCTGATGTCTTACTATGTACAGCATTTTTATAGTAGCCAAGTCCTAAGTAGGGTATTGAAACGTTCCCAAGGGATTCAGTCCTAGTAAATAAAATCAAGACAGAATAGCCCAAACCAATCCAGCCATGAACTTATCCCTCTACGATACCGACTACAAAAACTGGTTACCGATCATGTTTTCTTGAAAGCCCCGATACTTTAGGACGGGGATGAAAAGAAAAACAGTATGTAACCCGCGAAGCGTCAACACTTAATGAGCCTTGCCAGTTTTATTAAGTGTGTTATAATGGG
>NZ_JAIHOM010000244.1 GCF_026130165.1 Spirulina subsalsa FACHB-351
GTGCCAAAAAATTAGCTATGTACACTGGTTTAAAGAGCTAGTCCCACCTGGTTAAATTTACCTCTTGACAGGGTTACTATGTCCATTTTTACCTAGTTCATAAGTACCGATTCAACACTTCTGGCTCTTGACTAATAATCACAACAGAAAAGGATACCGTCATCACTCGGTATCCCTACCCTGTTTATAATAGTGAACCTGCCCCAGAATCAAGGGATTAATCCATCCCTAAATAATTCGCTTCTGCTTGGAGTTTTTGGACTAAATCTTCATTCCCGGACATTCTCGCTGCTTCTAGGCGACGTTGTAAGCTCTTCCGCAGACTATCCCGGTGGCTAGCTGCCGCGTTTTTTAAAGTTTCTTTGCGATTCTTATTCATGGTTAGCCTGACTCGTAACTCGACTGATACACTGAACTTTCATTTCTTAAGATAGCATTTTTTTAGAATACCGTATCGATTGTTACAGAAACTTATCGATTCCGTGATTCAGCAGAAGGGTTATGATGGCAAAAAGAACAATTGCTCTACTCAGTGACTTTGGGTTACAGGATGTGTATGTGGGGGTAATGAAAGGTGCGATCGCCAAAATTAACCCCCATCTAACTCCCATTGATATCACCCATCAAATCCCCCCCCAAAATATTGGCGCGGGGCGTTTTTGTCTGATGAATGCAGTCCCCTATTTTCCTCCAGATACCGTTTATGTAGCCGTAGTAGATCCGGGAGTGGGAACAGGGCGGCGTAGTGTAGCGGTATCCTGTGAGTGGGGGATCTTTGTCGCCCCAGATAACGGTTTATTGGGGGGAGTGTTGAGTTTGTGTCAAGCCCAAGAAGCGGTAGAATTGACCAATCCGGTTTATTGGCGATCGCCCTTTCCCAGTTCCACCTTCCACGGCAGAGATATTTTCGCCCCGGTTGGCGCTCATTTAGCCAGTGGAATCCCCCTCCGGGAAGTGGGAACAGAAATTAACCCCCAGAGTCTGATTACCCTCCCCATTTCCCCCATAACGCGCACCGCTAGCACCATTCAAGGCTGTATTCAATATATTGATCATTTTGGCAATCTCATCACCAATATTCGGGCTGATCAAGTACAGGGCAAAGACTGGGCAGTACATTTAGATGAGCAAGTGATTAGTACCAGTTACACTTATAGCGATCGCGCCCTTGGGGAAATTGTCGCTCTGATCGGCAGTCATGGCTGGGTAGAATTAGCCATCAATGGCGGCAATGCCCAGCGTCAATTACAACTCGACTATGGAGATCCCGTAACCGTCGTTTTTGAGCAGAAACTCCCCGATTTAAGCAAGAAACCCCATTTCTGAGTGGTTGTAATCACCAGTAGCGAAGCTCATCTACTCATCCTCATGGGTCATAGGCTTCACGGCGATGGGCGATCGCAATGACGAACACTTGAACCAATTTATCGTCTACTGAGTAGATAACCCTGTAGTCACCTATACGGTAGCGGTAATAGCCTGCATAATCTCCTTTAAGGACTTTGATATTGGGGTGCAAACGGGGAGTTTGCTCTAGCTGTTGCAAACATCGGGAAATTTTCTTAGCTAGGGCTTGGTCGGCATTAATTTGACAACTCCCCGCCGTAAACGGTCGGGGATTCTCGTGTCACAGGGAGACTCTAGCTGGAGTATAAACTCCAACCCCGATATCTTTACCCTCGACGAGCGTTGATACGGTCTGCCCGACCGCATT
>NZ_JAIHOM010000104.1 GCF_026130165.1 Spirulina subsalsa FACHB-351
ACGGTAGGGCATACCGGATCTAAAGCTTGGGGAGATTTGCCCTCTAGCCTGGTTGGAGCAATCCTGCTAGGTTATGGCGAGTCTGTGAACCAAGAATCCTCGTGCCTTTAGGCCGAGGAGTGTCAAAGCAGTCATGATTATCTAACTGTTTCGCGGGAATGGGCATTAGTTGAGCCTTTCCTAAAACCCGGGGGCTGGGTTGCATTCCACGACACCCATTTACCGGATCCCCTCAAAGTTTGGACAGAAGAAGCTCAACCAAATTTAATTAATCCCCAATATGCGGGTTCTATTGCTTGTGGACAGAAACCCCCTTAATCTAAAGTGCTACGGAAAAAGTCGATAGTTTCGTGCAATGCCACAATAAAACGGTCAATCTCAGCGTGGGTATTGTAGAAATAGAGACTCGCCCGGGCGCTCCCTGTGACCCCTAGGAGGCGATGTAAGGGCTGGGTGCAGTGGTGGCCTGAACGGATAGCTACTCCCTCATGATCTAATAGGGTGGAGAGGTCGCTAGCGTTCAATCCGGCCACGTTAAAGGCTGCTAAGGAGGCCCGTCCTTTGCCCTCGGGGGTGGGTTGAGGGCCATAGGTTTGTAGATCGGGAATTTCGGCTAATTTGGCGAATAAATGGGCGGTTAAGTCCTCTTCGTAGGCGTGGATGCGTTCCATCCCGATCTGGGTTAAGTAGTCAATGGCGGCCCCTAGTGCGATCGCCTCCCCAATGGCCGGAGTCCCTGCCTCAAATTTGTGAGGCAATCCCGCGTAGGTACAATGATCTAAAAATACATCCTGAATCATCTCCCCACCCCCCAAAAAAGGCGGCATGGCTTCTAAAAGTTCTAATTTGCCATAGAGGAAACCAATCCCCGTCGGGGCGCACATTTTATGTCCGGATGCCACTAACCAATCACAGCCAATGGCCTGGACATCCAGGGGTAAATGGGGAACACTTTGGCAGGCATCAATTAATACTTTTGCGCCCACTTGATGGGCTTGTTGCACAATTTCCCCAATGGGATTAATACAGCCCAAAGTGTTGGAAACATGAACCACAGAAACCAGTTTTGTTCTCTCAGAAAGTAGGGTTTTAAAGTGGTCTAAATCGAGTTCTTGTGTGGGGGTTAAACCAATATGTTTAATCACCGCCCCAGTTTTTTGGGCGATAATTTGCCAAGGGACTAAATTACTGTGGTGTTCCATCACCGAGAGGATAATCTCATCCCCCGCTTTTAGGGTATTGAGTCCCCAACTGTAAGCGACCAAGTTAATGGCCTCTGTGGCATTGCGGGTATAAACGATTTCGTTGCGATCGCCTGCTTTAATAAACTGGGCAATTTTATCCCTTGTCCCCTCATAATTCTCTGTCGCCAAGGTGCTTAAGGTATGCGCCCCCCGGTGGACATTGGCATTATACCCCCGATAGTATTCCTCTAATTTACTCAGCACCGCTAAGGGTTTTTGGGAGGTAGCCGCACTGTCAAAATAGATTAGGGCTTTATCGTGGATTCGTTGGTCCAACAGGGGGAAATCTGCCCGAATTTCTTCAGCTAAGGTTTGTTCTTTTAAGAAGGTCATAATGAGTTTAAAAATCTTGTTTAACTAAATTATTTGAATTGACAATTCCGTTAATCAAACATTATACGAGGGTTAGAACCTGCTGTGCGTTCGAGATTAGAAATAACTTTTAAGGTTCTGGGAAGATTGAGTAAAGCTTTAGTGTGTTGAGATGTATTAATACTGAACTTTAGCCCCTACTTGATGGGGCTAAAGCCCAACAACAGACCTATTGACTACTCATAAGTACGACAAGAAACACATTGAGCAACCATTTTCTGCAAGGAAGGTAAGGGCAAACGATCTAAAATTTCTGCCGCAAACGCATCCAGGAGTAAATTCCGCGCACTGTCGGCATTAATGCCCCGACTTTGCAGATAAAATAGCTCATCGGCATCAATTTGACTAATCGTTGCGCCGTGAGTACATTTCACATTATCGGCTGTGATTTGTAACTGGGGTTTGGTGTCAATTCGCGCTTTCGGAGACAATAATAAATTGCGATTGAGTTGGGCGGCATTGGTTTCTTGTGCCTTTTGGGGAACCGTTACCTTGCCGCTAAAAATAGCATGAGCTTTGTGGTCTACAATGCACTTATGGAGGTGATTGGTGGTGCCGTGAGGATAGTTTAACCAAACCCCGCTATGAGTGTCAGAAATCTGCTCTCGCCCAATTAAGGTTAACCCGTTTAAATAGGTTTCCGTGTGTTCTCCTTTTTGCCAAACATCTAAGTTATGGCGAGAGAGTTTCGCCCCTAGATGTAAGGTGTTACAGGTGTAATGACTGTTGCGACTTTGAGCAACGGCGGTTTTACAGATATGGAAGGCATCCCCAGATTCTCGTTGCAGGAGGGTATGATTCACCCGGGCATTTTCTTCTACAAATACCTCCATCACGCTGTTGGTGAAGTAGGGGTGCTGGGTGGGGCGATCGCTACAATCCTCGGCCGTGACGCTATACTGCTCTAATACCGTCAAACTCGCCCCTTTTTCGGCCACAATTAAACCCCGTGGCAAGCAGAAGGTGGGATGTTCTTCTACACTGGTGACAAACAGCAAATGAATGGGCGTTTCTACAATGACATTCTTTTTCGCCCAAATCACCGCCACATCGGGAAACCCTGTACTATTGAGGGCTGTAAATACCTCTTGTTCCCCGTCGTGATGGGCAATATACTTAATGGCCTCATAGGTATCTTCTAGGGGCAATTGGGCTAAATTGCCTACAAAAACCCCGTCTGGCAAAGCCGAAACATCGGAATACTCCGGGGAATATACCCCATTCACAAATACCAGACGACTCTGGGAGGCTTCTTTTAGGGTAAGGGGTGCGATCGCACTTTGTCGAGGAACCACCGTCTGGGCCTTCACAAACTGAGTCGCCAACAACTCCGACAAATCCGTAAATCGCCACTCCTCATCTTGCCGCGTCGGCATTCGTTGCCGTGCCGCATCATAGGCCGCCCTCTGGCGCAATTCCTGCAACCAACCTACAATTTCCGCATGAATCCGGATTTGTTGACCTTCACTTTGTTTTAACAAAGCGCCTAAATACTCATCGTGCGTCATAGCTTCACTGACTGAAACAGTCGGACTGGGAGATAATTGAACAGACATTAACCGCCTACCCCCGCAACTGCTGCCTCTTCGTCTAAGAAGTCATAACCCCGAGACTCTAACTCTAACGCTAACTCCTTACCGCCACTCGTGACAATTTGCCCCGCGTGCATCACATGAACATAATCCGGTTCGACGTAGTTCAACAGGCGTTGATAGTGCGTAATCATAACTGTAGCATTCTCTGGGGTAGCCAGTTGATTCACACCGTTCGCTACAATCTTCAGCGCGTCAATATCTAAACCGGAATCCGTCTCATCTAAAATCGCTAGTTTATGTTCCAGCAAGGCCATTTGCAGGATTTCGTTGCGTTTTTTCTCTCCCCCGGAAAAGCCCTCATTGAGACTGCGACTCAAGAAACTGGCATCCATTTTCACCACATCCAGTTTCTCTTCAATCAAATCCTCAAAGTCAAACATATCTAACTCTTCGAGTCCCAAATATTTCCGACGGGTGTTATAGGCTACCCGCAGGAAATCTAAATTACTCACCCCCGGAATTTCTAAAGGATATTGGAAAGCTAAAAACACCCCGCGTAAAGCCCTTTCTTCCGGTTCAAGGTCGAGAATATTTTCCCCTTGAAAAATAATTTCTCCCCCGGTAACTTCATAGTCAGGGTGTCCCGCTAAGACCTTAGAAAAGGTACTTTTGCCCGAACCATTCCGCCCCATAATGGCGTGAATTTCCCCCGCTTTCACTTCAAAATTAACCCCTTTTAAAATAGGAGTTCCGTCTACACTAGCCGTCAAGTTTTTGACGGATAAAATAACTGGGCTATTTTCTTGAATCATGATGGTATGGGATGAAAATAAGAGATTTTTTGCTGTCGTTTAGGTGGTTTTGATCAAGGGTGACTAAATTGCTGTCAAACTTTGCCCAAACAAGGCGAAATAGCAATTTCCAGACTATCTGGGAGAGAAGACTGCAACAGCCCATTTTCTCCCCCGCCAATGTTCTGGAATAGCGAACGCTTTACAGCACGTTTAAAACATTTTGTCAAGCTATTTATCAAGGATAAATCGGGCAAGACTGGGACCCACAAATTAGAGTTAAACCGCTCTAATTTTGCAAAATTAACCCACGGTTCCTTCTAACTTGAGACTCAACAATTTATCCGCTTCTGCGGCGAATTCCATGGGCAATTGATTAAACACATCTTTACAGAAACCACTAATCAACATCGAAATGGCATCTTCGGCGCTAATTCCCCGTTGGGCAAAATAGAATAATTGGTCTTCCCCAATTTTAGAAGTCGAGGCTTCATGTTCCACTTTAGCGGAATTGTGTTCCACTTGGATATAAGGGAACGTATTAGCTTCTGCACAGTCCCCAATTAACATGGAATCACACTGAGAATAATTCCGTGCGCCTACGGCTTTAGGTCCCATTTTCACCAAACCTCGATAGCTATTTTTCGAGTTTCCGGCGGAAATTCCTTTAGAAATAATCGTGCTACGGGTGTTTTTGCCAATATGCACCATTTTTGTTCCGGTGTCCGCTTGTTGCTTGTTGTTGGTCAGGGCAATGGAATAAAATTCACCTACGGAATTATCCCCCACTAACACACAACTGGGGTATTTCCAAGTAATCGCGGAACCGGTTTCAACTTGAGTCCAAGAAATCTTAGAATTAACCCCTTTACAGAGTCCCCGTTTGGTGACGAAATTATAAATTCCGCCCTTGCCGTTTTCGTCTCCAGCGTACCAGTTTTGAACGGTAGAATATTTAATATTGGCGTTATCTAAGGCCACCAATTCCACAATCGCGGCATGGAGTTGATTGCTGTCATACATTGGGGCGGTGCAGCCTTCTAAATAGCTCACAGAAGCCCCTTCTTCGGCCACAATTAAGGTTCGTTCAAATTGCCCTGTATCTCCGTTATTAATGCGGAAATAGGTAGACAGTTCCATGGGACAGGTGACTCCTTTGGGAATATACACAAAGGAACCATCACTAAACACGGCGGAGTTGAGGGCGGCAAAGTAGTTATCGCCCACGGGAACTACTGAGCCTAGGTATTTTTTAACTAACTCGGGATGCTCATGGATGGCTTCGGAAATAGAACAGAAAATAACGCCCGCTTCTGCGAGTTTTTCTTTGAAGGTGGTGGCAATGGAGACACTATCAAAGATGGCATCGACGGCGACATTGCTCAGGCGCTTCTGTTCAGATAGGGGAATCCCGAGTTTCTCGAAGGTTTCGAGGAGGGCGGGATCTACTTCATCGAGGGTTTTTAATTTTTCCCCTTTGGTTTTTGGGGCAGAGTAGTAGATAATATTTTGATAATCAATGGGAGGATAACCAACGTGCGCCCAAGTGGGTTCGCTCATCTTCAACCATTGCCGATAAGCTCTCAGACGAAACTCCAGCATGAATTCCGGCTCGTTTTTCTTGGCGGAGATGAGACGCACTACTTCTTCACTCAGCCCCCGTGGGATGGTGTCAGTCTCAATGTCGGTGATGAAACCGTATTTGTAGGGTTGGTTGACTAGGGTTTTAACAGATGTAGCAGTCATTGGGCTTTTGGTATTCTCTCAGTGATTGAATTTACAGCGATTAGAATTTACGGTGACTCCGGTTAAAGCGGCTCAGTTTAGCGTGTTCTCTATAGGGTGGGAGTAAATCCCCTTGGGGGGTATCTCGCTCTCGCCTTTGGTCTAGTATAGAGGTGAAAGATTTAAACAACACCTTGGTTGTTTAACTATCTTTAGGCTACATTAACAACAAAGATGTTGTCAAAGTTCTTTAGAAAGATTTTTTGTAGTCCATCACGCTCAGTCAACCATATAATCATGACCACCACTCAGCAAGCCTCTACAAAACAGGATATTCTGCACTATCTCCTCAAACAGGGTCACGCTACGGCCCAAGAGTTAGCGGATGCCCTAGATATTAGTCCCCAAGCGACGCGCCGCCATTTGAAGGATTTGGAGGGGGCGGAGTTAATCCAACACGAATTGATTCAGGTGGGGATGGGACGGCCTCAACATAAGTATTTTTTGAGTCGTCGCGGGAAGGAACAGTTTCCCCATCGCTACGGGGAGTTTACGGTTTCGTTTCTCGATACGTTGTTAGAGACGGTGGGGGAAGAGCAGGTGGGGGTGGTGTTACGGAAGCAGTGGGAACGGAAGGCGGAGGAATACCGCGATCGCATTGGCTCGGGATCTTTACGGGAGCGCCTGGAAAAACTGGTGAAATTGCGCCAAGAAGAGGGCTATATGGCGGAGTTGCACATTCTGGAGGAAGCGGGGCAGGAAACGGGGTATATTCTGGCAGAACATCATTGTGCCATTTCTGAGGTGGCGGAGTCTTTCCCGACGGTCTGCGGTCACGAGTTGGAAATGTTTGGGGCGGTTTTACCGGACTGCACCATTGAACGCACCCACTGGCTCAATGACGGGGAGCATGGTTGTGGGTATTTGGTGAAATCATTGAAAATTGATTAAGGCGCTAGACGCTCTCGCCGCCATTCCCCCCCTTCGAGACGGTAACGGAGACGGTCATGGAGACGACTGGGGCGACCTTGCCAGAATTCGATGGTGTGGGGGATGAGACGATATCCTCCCCAGTGGGGGGGGCGGGGAATGATTTGCTCTTGATATTGCTGTTGGAGGGCTTCTAAACGCTGTTCTAAGATGTCTCGATGGGGAATGACCTGACTTTGTTCGGAAGCCCAGGCCCCGAGTTGAGAGTTCAGGGGACGACTCCAAAAATATTGATCGGATTCTTCGGGGGAAACGGTTTCCACTCGCCCCTCTATGCGCACCTGTCGCTCTAATTGGGCCCACCAAAAGACAAGGGCGGCCTGGGGGTTGTGGCTCAGTTGTTGCCCTTTGTAGCTGGTGTAGTTGGTGAAAAAGACAAAGCCTTGGTCATCTAGGGCTTTTAATAATACCATGCGGGCAAAGGGTTGACCCTCGGGGCTGGCGGTGGCTAGGGTCATGGCGTTGGGTTCGGGCAGTTGGGCCGCGATCGCCTGCTCTAACCACAGTCTAAATTGTTGGCAGGGGTCTTCATGAGATTCCTGTTCTGTCAACCCCCCTTGGGTGTAGTTTTGGCGTAAATCTGCAATGGATAAGTTCATCAAAAAACCTAAAAATAAAGAGTGAGAGTTAGCACTTGATTTTAATAGAGTCGTCACCCTTGATTACTCGCCCTAGGATAGTTTTGATCCCGGAGGGCGGCAATAATTTGACTGTTGGCCTTGGGGAAGGGAAATTGATCAATTTCATCGAGTGTCACCCAGCGAATTTCTTGACATTCAATGGCTTGAGGTTCACCGCCGAGATAGCGACAATGGTAGACATTCAGGGTGATGCGAAAATGGCTGTAGGCGTGATTGACGGTGATGAGGCGATCGCCGACTTCCACCTCAATCCCCAATTCTTCCTGAATTTCCCGCCGGATACAGTCCTCATAACTTTCTCCGGCTTCCAGTTTTCCTCCCGGAAATTCCCACAGTCCGCCCAGAAGTCCACCTTCCAAACGCCGATCAATTAAAATCCGTCCCTGTTCGTTCCAAATCACAGCAACGCCAATATTTTTATGGGGTAAAGGGGAAGTCATTTCTCGCATGGGTAATTGATTTTGCAGACCTTCAAGATAGGATTGACAGTGTTTTTGCCAAGGACAGAGTAAACAAGCGGGATTTTTGGGAGTACAAAGGGTTGCCCCTAAGTCCATAATGGCTTGATTGAAGTCCTGGGGATGCTCAGAATCTAGTAGTTGATCGGACCATTGCCACAATTGGGATAGAGCTTGATTGGGAGGCACTAACAGCGCTGTGAGACGGGCCAAGACTCGTTTCACGTTACCATCTAGAATCGAAACGGGCTGATTAAAAGCCGCACTGAGGATTCCGCCGGCCGTGGTGCGACCAATCCCCGGCAACTTTAACACCTGCTCTAGGGTTTGGGGAAAAATTCCCCCATAATCTTTTACAATCTTCTGGGCGGCTTTGTGGAGATTGCGCCCTCGGGCATAGTACCCTAATCCTTCCCACACCTTCAGAACTTCTTGTTGATCCGCCCGGGCCAACTCCTCTAAGGTGGGAAATTTCTTGAACCAACGCTGATAATAGGGGATAACGGTTTTAACTTGGGTTTGTTGCAGCATGATTTCTGAAACCCAAATTTTATAGGGATCAGACTCTCCCCGCCAGGGTAGATCCCGCCCTTGGTGTTGATACCAAGTGAGGAGGGAGCGCCGCAATTCTGCGATCGCCGGATCAGAGAATCGACTGGCTTGTTGGGGAACAGTCCGGTGTGATCTACTCTGCGTCTTTTGCCCCACTTTCAACGCCTTGAATCGCGTTTTCAAAGTTCATCCGTTGCTCGGCATTGCGCAAAAAATAACCGCTCATAATGGCCGAGGCCAACAAGCGCCCTAAATGTTCGCGACTGGTGCTAATAGTGACATCAAAATGCTCCGACGGGAGAGTTCCCAATAAACCAATAATATTGCGTTCCATCACACTGAACACCTCAGACGATTGCGGCCGAGAGAGTTGGGCAATGGTTTCAGGACTTAGATTTTGGACATATTGCCACAGTTGATTCCCACCCTCATGATCATTACCCATAAAATCTTGACTCCGGTTACTCTCGTAATTCACGGTTTTACCTCCTAGCATGGTTTGCTGTGAACAGCTTGCTTTTCCACTGATGTGAAGCTATTACACCACCGGGGGACTCCTTGCAAACTAATGTAACAATTGTAGCCTCTTATGACACATCGCTTTACCGATCTTCACGTTTCGGCTTTCTGGGGATGACACCCTGTTAGGGGTCTGAAGGAATCATTTAATTGTCCTATATTTTTATAGTACCCGTTTCGCTTTGAGTGTAAACTAAAAGGCTGTGACTTTTTTCCAACTTCAGTTAAAGCCCCTCACCGTTGAACAACTCGACGCGGTAGTTGAGTTAGACCGTCTGTGTCTCGGTGGTTTATGGACGATGGAGGGCTATCGGCGAGAATTAGACAGTCCAAACAGTGAGTTGCTGGTTTTGAGCATTCCGGGACAGTCTCACTTGCTGGGAGTGGGTTGTTTTTGGGCCATTTTAGAAGAAGCGCATATTACGATTTTGGCAGTTCATCCTAACTATCACGGTCAAGGCCTCGGCAAACTCTTGCTGTCTGCTCTGTTAGCACGGGCAGGTCAACGAGGGTTAGAACGAGCTACCTTGGAAGTGAGGACTTCCAATGCCGTCGCCCTAGGTCTGTATGAAAAATTCGGCTTTAAAGTCGCCGGAAGTCGCCCGAAATACTACCAGAATCCAGCCGAGGATGCTTTGATTTTGTGGCGGAGTGGGCTGCAATACCCATCCTTTGCCCAAGAAGTAGCCCAGTGGCAAGCAGAAGCGGCCGCCCGTCTGAAGGAGTATCACTGGCATTGGAGCGAAACCATTCGGGAGGTGCGATCGCCCAAAAATCCTTAGCCATGACCGGGAATAACGCGCCTTTTTCGGTCAATTATCCCCGCTAACTGAATCGTTCAACCCTATCTCCCATCAACGCTACAGGCTTTTAAATCAAGCCCCCGATGGCGGGAAAGGAAGCTGAATCCCTGTGGATTTCTACAGGGATAAATTAGCCTATGCTAGAATGAGCAACACAACGGGCAAGCAACAGGTGATGAAATAGGTCATGTTTGAACGCTTCACAGAAAAAGCCATTAAGGTGATCATGCTCGCTCAGGAGGAAGCTAGACGCTTAGGCCACAATTTTGTTGGCACCGAGCAAATCCTTCTGGGCCTAATCGGCGAAGGGACCGGCGTAGCGGCTAAAGTCCTGAAATCCATGGGCGTGAATCTCAAAGATGCCAGAATCGAAGTCGAAAAAATCATCGGACGCGGTTCTGGCTTCGTCGCAGTAGAAATTCCCTTTACCCCCCGAGCCAAGCGGGTTCTAGAGTTATCTCTCGAAGAAGCGCGCCAACTCGGACATAACTACATCGGGACAGAACACCTCCTCCTCGGCTTAATCCGCGAGGGTGAGGGTGTGGCTGCCCGGGTGTTAGAAAACTTGGGGGTTGATCTCTCGAAAGTCAGAACCCAAGTGATTCGGATGTTAGGGGAAACGGCCGAAGTTTCCGCCGGAGGTGGCACCCAAGGCCGCACCAAAACCCCCACCCTGGACGAATTCGGCTCAAACCTCACCGTGATGGCTGGGGAGGGCAAATTAGACCCAGTGGTAGGACGGGTGAAGGAAATTGAACGGGTGATCCAAATCCTCGGACGACGGACCAAAAACAACCCGGTGCTGATTGGGGAGTCGGGGGTGGGGAAAACCGCGATCGCCGAAGGTCTAGCCCAACGCATCGCCAACGCCGATGTTCCCGATATCCTGGAAGATAAGCGGGTTGTTACGTTGGATATTGGTTTATTAGTGGCTGGGACTAAATATCGGGGGGAATTTGAAGAACGTCTCAAGAAGATCATGGACGAGATTCGCTCGGCCGGAAATGTGATCTTAGTGATTGACGAAGTTCATACCCTGATTGGAGCCGGAGCGGCCGAAGGGGCCATTGATGCGGCCAACATCCTCAAACCAGCCTTAGCACGGGGTGAACTCCAGTGCATCGGGGCTACAACCTTGGATGAGTACCGCAAGCACATTGAACGGGATGCCGCCCTAGAACGCCGTTTCCAGCCTGTGATGGTGGGAGAACCAACGGTAGATGAAACCATTGAGATTCTGTTTGGGTTGCGCGAACGTTACGAACAACACCACAAACTGAAAATCTTGGATGAGGCACTAGAAGCAGCCGCCAAGCTATCGGATCGGTATATTAGCGATCGCTACCTGCCCGACAAAGCTATTGACTTAATCGACGAAGCCGGATCCCGGGTGCGCTTGATGAACTCCCAACTGCCCCCAGCGGCCAAGGAATTGGACAAACAACTGCGCCAGATTCTCAAGCAAAAAGATGATGCAGTGCGCGCCCAAGACTTTGATAAGGCCGGGGAACTGCGCGATCGCGAAATGGAAATCAAAGCCGAAATTCGTGCGATCGCCGCCGCCAAAAAAGGCGAAGACGACAAAGGCGAAGAAGGCCCCATGGTGGACTCCGAGGAAATCGCCCACATCGTCGCCTCCTGGACAGGAGTTCCGGTGAACAAACTCACCGAAACCGAGTCCGAAAAACTCCTACACATGGAAGACACCCTGCATCAACGCCTAATTGGGCAAGAAGATGCCGTCAAAGCCGTCTCCCGTGCCATCCGTCGCGCCCGTGTTGGCCTCAAGAACCCCAACCGACCCATCGCCAGTTTCATCTTCTCCGGTCCCACCGGGGTCGGTAAAACTGAGTTAACCAAATCCCTAGCCGCCTACTTCTTCGGGTCCGAAGATGCCATGATTCGCCTGGATATGTCCGAATACATGGAACGACACACCGTTTCCAAGTTAATCGGTTCCCCTCCCGGCTACGTCGGCTACAACGAAGGCGGGCAACTCACCGAAGCCGTCCGTCGTCGTCCTTACACCGTCGTCCTCTTCGACGAAATTGAAAAAGCCCACCCCGACGTTTTCAATATGCTGTTGCAAATCCTAGAAGACGGTCGTCTGACCGATGCCAAAGGACGCACAGTAGACTTTAAAAACACCCTTTTAATCATGACCTCTAACATCGGGTCAAAAGTGATTGAAAAAGGAGGCGGCGGCCTCGGATTCGAGTTCAGCGACGACAAGACCGAAGCCCAATATAACCGCATTCGTTCCCTCGTCAACGAAGAGTTAAAACAATACTTCCGGCCTGAATTCCTCAACCGTCTTGATGAAATCATCGTCTTCCGTCAACTGTCCAAAGACGAAGTTAAGGAAATCGCCGATCTTCTGCTCAAAGAAGTGTTCAATCGTTTGACAGAACAAGGTATTTCCTTAGATGTCACCGAGAAATTCAAAGACCGTCTCGTTGAGGAAGGATACAACCCCAGTTACGGAGCCCGTCCCTTACGTCGTGCCATTATGCGACTCTTAGAAGACGTTCTCGCTGAGGAAATTCTCTCCGGTCGTTTGGGCGATGGAGACACCGCCAGCGTGGACATTGACGAAGAAAATAAAGTCATTGTCCGGGCCGGTGAACAGCCTAAGATCCTGTTAGAGAAGAACTAAGGTTCTTTGCTGTTTGAGTGGTTAAAAAAAGGAGTGAGTCTAATGGCTCACTCCTTATTCTCTCCTAGTAGCTTATAGCGGATTTGGCAAAGATGCAATTGCCCGAGAGGTCGTTAATAAAGTAGGCATATAGCAATCCTAGATGATTTATGAGAGGAGTTATAGCCGGAAGTATTTCTCGTAGTTATTCTGCCTTGGTCTATCTTACAAATGACTTGGGATTGCTATATAACTATTTTGATAGCAAAACACAGTCAAGAAACTTTATTAAGGAGATAAAACTATGAAAGGTTACATCAAAGGAAAAACTATTATTCTGTTAGAAAATTTACCAGAGATTCTCAAAGATGGTGATGAAGTGGATATTTCAATTAACCAAATTTCTGAGAATAAAAAATACCCTTTTCCCACTTTTCAACTAGGAGTTAAAGACGAATATCTAAGCCGAGATAAAATTTATGAACACGAATAGAGTTTTTTTTGATACTAATGTTTTGATTTACGCCCATGATCAATCAGCAATTAATCATCAAGATTCAGCCAAACTCTTAAAATTAGTATTTGCAAATCACATTCAAGGTGTTTTAGCAGAACAAAATATCATTGAACTGTATCGAATTTTAACTAATTCTGTGGCAATGAAAGGGAAACCTTTAACACCTCAACAAACTAATGACTTAATTCGAGATGTTTATTTAGGAGGTAATTTTGAAATTATTTATCCAGTTAATTCAACTTTAGATAAAGTTTTGAAACTAGCTGTTAATAGCAATGTTACCTCTGCTAAAATTTTCGATATTCGTTTAGCTGCTGCAATTTTGGAATCCCAAATTGATTATTTTGCAACTTACAACATTATTCATTTCCAAGGAATCCCTAATATTAAGCCTTTAACAGCTTCACAAATCATCAATATTCTGAATCAATAAGGATAAAATATGATCAAAATCATTTCACTTGTAACTACTTTGCGCTGCTGTTTTTGTATTTCCTGATAAACAATAATAGCGGTCTTATGCCAACGATCTTTAGGATGTAAAAGGGCAATCCAGAATCCCGTATCAGCAAAAACAGGTTTCATGAATGATAAAGGTAATGATCAATCTGTTCAGAGGCATCTTCAGGAAGTGTTTCCCAAACTTCATCAGGGACTTCCGCCACAGATTCTGTTACAATTTGCCAGAAAGGTTGAGCAGATTGGTCAAAAGATGAGTCTAGGTTAGTCTCTGGAGGAATCAGAGAATTACGTTGAGACGTTTCAGTGTTCTGTATCGTTTGTCTCACAAAGGCTTCTAATTCCCCTAGAGTTAAACTAGCAACAGAACGCTGAGGATCAAATGAAGTTGTTGTCATTGAGATTAATTCTATAGCTAGTCCTAATGAGACGTGAACTGTGGGCTATTGTCCTAGTTGAATTGCAGGCGAACCTTTTTAGCACGACTCAGATAGGTTCGCTATAGATGAAAGCAAAGTAATTCCTTCAATGTCGGCGTTTAATCCGGTGTTAAATTTGGGCGCTCCTCCAATTCCCCCAGAGGATCACTAGGGGGTAAGGTTGCCTCATCTACTTCTGGCGGGCTAGACTCCGCAGGGGATGCCGCCGTTTCTTCCGACTTCGCCTGACTATCTTTTTCCTCCAACTCCGACGGGGGGGGAGCAACAGGTGACACTGGGGGCGACTCTGTGGGGGCTGATTCTAACTTAACATTGCGCACCCGGCGAATTGGTAAATTAGCAATCAAGGAGGTCATGCGATGGTCACTTTGTAGGGAAAACTCTGACTCTCCCGTTTCAATTTCCACATAACGAGCCACCACTTCCAGAATTTCCTTCCGCATTGCCTCCACCGTTTCACGACTCAGATCAGCCCGATCATGGGCAATCACTAATTTTAGACGCTGTTTCGCTGCCGTCCGACTGTTGACATCGCCCCGCCAGTTCAGGAGTTTGCTAAAAAATTTGTAAAGCATAGCCGAGTTGGGTTGAGTAGTACACACAGGATTACAGAAGCCAAAATTAGCCTCGGAAGAAACGACGAATCCGAGAAAAAATGTTTTCTTGGGCGGCCATGAGGTCTAAAAAAGGAACTCGTTCGCCGTCAATGCGTCGGGCGATATTCTGGAAAGCAATCCCCGGCAGGGTGTTTGCTTTGTCCAAGAGTATAGGTTCTCCCTTGTTGCTAGAGACAATAATCTGCTCATCGTCGGGAATGATGCCAATGAGGGGAATCGCCAGAATTTCTAACACATCATCAACGCTCATCATGTCGTTACTTTGTACCATCTGGGGCTTGATGCGGTTGACAATCAGGTTAATTTTGCGGATGTCGTTGGCTTCGAGTAAGCCAATCACCCGATCTGCATCTCGCACGGCGGCCACCTCTGGAGTGGTGACTACAATCGCCTCCTGTGCCGCAGAAATGGCGTTACGAAAGCCCATTTCAATCCCGGCGGGTGAATCAACCAAAATGAATTCAAACGCCTTGCTGAGGGCATAGAGGAGGGTTCTCATTTGATCGGGGGTGACGGCTTCCTTGGTGCGGTTTTGGGCGGCCGGGAGTAGAACTAAACCGGGCTGACGTTTATCTTTGACTAAAGCTTGTTCTAAACGACAGTGGCCAGCGATCGCCTCTACGGCTGTATAGACTACACGATTTTCTAAACCCAGCAAGAGGTCAAGGTTTCGCAGCCCAAAATCCGCATCTACTAAGGCCACCGTATGACCCCGTTTGGCAATGGCTGTCCCTAAGTTAGCTGTAATCGTGCTTTTCCCTACCCCTCCCTTGCCGGAGGTAATAACAATAATGCGACTCATTCTCTAGGTAATTCTCTAGGTAATTGGTGATTCCTAAGCAAATAAAAGCCAAGGGCTATCCCGATGGGTTCATTTTCAGGAATTGTCTCCCTTTTCTAACCAGCTATTTTCTGAGAAAGAAAAAGTATGAGTCTTAAAGAAATGAACCGCCCGGGCTAAACGAATGCCCGAGGGAGTAATATAGGCGATTTCAGGATAGAACTCATCTAGGGGAGTTTCCGGAGGACGTGCGATCGCCTCGGCAATCCGTAGTTGAGTCGCTTCCATTTGCAAGGCGAAAATATGACAAGCCCGATTGCCTTGAGAGCCCGCATGGGCAATTCCCCGCAAACGGCCTAGCACTAGAATATCGCCTGCTGCGACAATCGTACTCCCCGGGTTGGTATCTCCCAACACTACCACCGTCCCCGGATGCTGGATTTCCAGCCCAGAACGCACAGTAGACTTGAGATAGAGCGGTTCTGCCCAATTTTCCGCCGAGGCCTGCACCACGGGACTCGCGGGAGTGGGATGGGTTGGCGTTTCCTGTTCCACTGAATACCCGGCTGTTGCTGCCGCGACAGCCGTTTGACGGCGACTGGTACTCACGCGGCGCAATTCCAGTTTTGCACTGCCCAAAGCCTGGGCAATTTCCTGTAACTGCCGCAGATCGAGGAGTTGATCCCCTGCCAACAAATGGACATCTGTCCCGGCCTGCCAGAAATTTTCACTACTATTTAAGCGGTGTTTCAGTTGATCCCATAACTCAGACCAATCCAACTTAACAGGACTCACCTGGGTACTCGGGAGGATGACCTTCACAATCTCTCCCTCCCGAGTTAAGCGAATTTGCTCCCGAGGATCTACTAACTCAATCCCCCTAGTGCCTTTCTCTTCGGGTCCATCGGATTCTGGGGGGGCTGTTTCGGGTGGCAAAGTTGCTCTTTTGAGCGGTTTCACGGACTCGGACACCACTAGGGGTTCTATCCCCTTGGCTAGTATTGCCCCTAGGGTGGGTTCTCCTGCTTCGGGAGGGGTTACAGGTTCGGCCTGTTCCGCCTCATTGGGAGCTTCCATCTCCTCAGCAGGGCTGGACTCTGAGTCCAGGTTGGTCTTTTCAGGAGGAGATAAACTATCCGGGATAGGTTCTGAGTCTTCTAGGATGCCAGTCTCTTCTAGAAGGGTGACTAATTCTTCTAATTCAGCATCTAGCTGACCATCAGAAATGATATTTTTTCCTTTCTCCTCATCAGTCATCGAAACAATAGGGCCCAAACCCCGTCCTTCAGAACGGCTTTATATGTTCCGATTATAGATCCCCTGCGCAAAACCCACGCTGTTTACTCGTGGCATCCGTGCAACCTCCCTCAAACCCCCCCAACCTGATCCCCGTAGGTTGGGTGAAGCGACAGCGCAACCCAACACCCCCCCTGTAGGTTGCAACCCAACAATGGGTGCCGACAGTCCCCCGGTTGACGGAGTGGCGGGAGGGGGAGGCCGGATTACGGGGTAACAAGCAGGCGTTCTGCTTCTTCGAGGTTGGTTTGGGCTGCGGTGAAGTCGGGATCGAGTTCGATGGCTCGTTGGAAGGCGGCGATCGCGTCTTCTAGTTGGCCTTGATCTCTCAGGGCAAGACCGAGATCGTGGTGGGCAATGACACTATTGGGGTTGAGTTCGACGACCCGTTGGTAAGAGGCGATCGCGTCTTCTAGTTGGCCTTGCGCTCTCAGGAGATCACCGAGAATGGAGTGGGCAAAAGCCTGATTAGGGTCGAGTTCGATTCCCCGTTGCAAGGCGGCGATCGCTTCTGCTCGTTGTCCTTGATCTCTCAGGACGTTGCCGAGATAGAGGTGAACCAGCCCATGATTAGGGTCAAGTTCAATGACCCGTTGGTAGGAGGCGATCGCTTCTTCGGGTTTCCCTTGGATACGCAGGGCATTCCCGAGATTGTAGTGAGCCATCGCACTATTGGGGTCGAGTTCGATGGCCTGTTGGTAGGAGGCGATCGCGGCTTCTACTTCTCCTTGGTAATACAGGGCATTCCCGAGATGGTAATGAGCCATCGCACTATTGGGGTTGAGTTCGATAGCCTGTTGATAGAAGGCGATCGCTTCTTCGGGTTGCCCTTGGGCGATTAGAACCGCACTGAAATAGAAGTGAGCATCAGGATGATTGGGATCGAGTTCGATGGCTCGTTGGAAGGCGGCGATCGCTTCTTTGGGTTTCTCTTGTTCGAGCAGGACAAAACCGAGATAGAAGTGAGCATCAGGATTATCGGGGTTGAGTTCGATTCCCCGTTGCAAGGAGGCGATCGCTTCTTCGGGTTTCTCTTGTGCCAGCAGGACACGACCGAGATTGAGGTGAACCAGGGAATTATTCGGGTCTTGTTGGATGGCTCGGCGGAACATCCTTTCTGCTTCCCTATATCGCCCCTCCGACCAAGCTGCATCACCCCACCGCAAAAACTGATCAACTGTCTGAGCCATCACCCTCTGGGGTGCAAACACCAACGACCCAGCCAAAATTAACCCGACTAACTTGCGATTGACCATAAAAACCTATCTCAACTGAACCAGTTTTCTGAGTTTAACCCACCTTTTTCCATGCCGCCATCATCCCCCCAGTGCAGGATCTACGGAGATTGATGGGGTGGTGAAGCGATCGCACAAACCGGAATTACCGATCATGTTTTCTTGAAAGCCCCGATACTTTAGGACGGGGATGAAAAGAAAAACAGTATGTAACCCGCGAAGCGTCAACACTTAATGAGCCTTGCCAGTTTTATTAAGTGTGTTATAATGGG
>NZ_JAIHOM010000105.1 GCF_026130165.1 Spirulina subsalsa FACHB-351
GGCATTTTTTGACAATTTGAGGGAAGTTGGATAGAATCAAATTATTGATTTTTTTTAAAAAACAAGCTCCTATTTTACCGAAGTAGGAGCTTTTTGTCAATTTTTTTTCTAACATTCAACACTTCTGCTACTGGAGTAAAAGCAATGAACTTTGTTGTTTGCATTAAAAATACAGACTATGCAGCTTCCCTAGAAGTTCGCAAAATCTATCAAGTCTTACCGGACTCAAAAGCAAATACCCATCAAATGCTGCGGATAATTGATGAATCAGGGGAAGATTACCTCTATCCTAACTCCTATTTTATGCCCATTGAACTATCCCCTCCTCTGCAACAAGTTCTGGAAATGTCTTAGGTTGAGTGGAATCAAAGAAACCGGGTTTCTGTCAGGGTTTCTGTATCCTAACCGAGATATCCATAGAAACCCGGTTTCTCGGCATTTAGCTACAATAGGATCAGTTAGGGTAAATCCGGTATAATTAGATATTAATCACTAATCAGAAAAACTCATGCTGAACATACAACTAGACCCCGAAACCGAAGCCCGTTTAGTGGAAATTTTAGCCAGGGAAAAAACGACTAGCGATGAATTGATTAAACGCTTGGTTCAAGAACGCTGGTTGAGTTTACAACCCCGCCAGACTATTGTCGAAAGACGTGGGGGACATCCTGAACATCTGTTAGAAGATGCGCCGCCTGATTTATCAGAACGGGCTAATCGCAAAAAGGCGATCGCTGACTATTTGAAAAAGAAACATCCTCAATACGATTTGCCATGACCTACTATCCTGTAATTCTTGTAGATAGTGGAGTTCTAGTCGCTTACTACAGTTCCAAAGACCGCTATCATCAACAGGTACGAGTCTTCTTTGAAAGATGTACCAGTAACCTAGTGACTACTGTTGCCTGTGCTACTGAGGTGATGTGGCTACTTGGTCCAGATTGGCGTACCCAAAATGAGTTTCTTCATGATATGGCGACAAAACTTTATGAATGTATCCCACTGCTGCCTGAAGATTTTTCCCGCATTGCTGAACTGAATCAGCAATATGCAGATTTGCCTGGAGATTTTGCAGATTTGTCTCTAATTGCTATTTCGGAACGGCTGAATATTCCAGCTATTGCTACTTTAGATAGTGATTTTGATGTGTATCGGCGTTATCGAAACCAGGCTTTTGAACGGGCATTTATCCCTAAATTATGAAGCGATTTTTACGGTTATCGATGATTTCCAGGAGTTAGTGATAAAAACTCAAATCAATGCTTGAGTGAGTAATGACGGCAGCACCAGTATGGAAGTTTCAAGAGGATTTGTTGTTTGCATTAAAAAAACCAGCTTCTTGGCATTGGGCTACAATAGTATCAACCCTTACCCCGTCCTCAACATGACATTCACCACAGATACTCCTGTAACCTGGCAATACCTAGACATTGATGCTCAAAATCAGGCAAAAATTGCCAATAGTCGCGTTTCAGTTTCCCAACTGATTCAAGAAAAACACGCCCACGGGTGGAGTCCAGAAGAACTGCACTTTCAACACCCAGAAATCCCACTTGCTGCCATTTATTCTGCCCTCAGTTATTACTACACCTATCAACCCCAGATTGATGCTCAAATTGCTCAAGAACAGGAAGAAATTCAGAACCTGCAAGCTGATTTAATTACAATGGGAGTCGGTCATCATACTGCCGATTTTAAACAAAGGCTTCAGCAAAAACGGCAGCAGCAGCAAGGATGAAAATGGCAATCTCTTACTATTTCGATGCTCCAGTCCATCGAGCGATTAAAATTGGTTTACAACTGAGAGGGGTTGAGGTTATGACCGCTCAAGAAGACAATAATAGTAGTGCTATTGATGAAATAATTTTGAGTCGTTCTGTGCAACTCAAGCGTCCTCTTGTAACCACAGATCACGATTTTTTAGTTTTAGCTAAAAATTGTGTTGCTCAAGGTGAAGCGTTTACAGGGATTTTCTTTTTAAGTCCTAAAGTTTCCATTGGTTATGCGATAGAAGAGTTAGAGGTTTACGCCAAAATTGGAGAATTAGAAGATTTCGCCAATCAAGTAATTTTTGTTTGATGTTAACCTACTACCGCTTTATGGATTAGAGTCGAACCGATGAACTTTGTTGTTTGCATCAAAAACACAGACTATGCAGCTTCCCTAGAAGTTCGCAAGATTTACCAAGTCCTACCCGACTCAACAGCGAATAGCCATCAAATGCTGCGGATCATTGATGAATCTGGAGAAGACTACCTCTATCCTAACGCCTACTTTATGCCCATTGAACTATCCTCTCCTCTCCAAAAAGTTTTAGAAATGTCTTAGATTAAGGGGAATCAAAGAAACCGGGTTTCTGTCAAGGGTTTCTGTATGCTAACCGAGATATCCATAGAAACCCGGTTTCTCAGCATTTAGCTACAAATTGTGCCGCCAACTTGAAGAAGAAATTAGACGGGTGACGCATTGACAAAACTGGTGGAAGAGTTCCCGACTCGGACGATCATAGGGGGGGTAAAAATGCCCCGGTCGAGTTTCGGCAAAATGGCGCAGGGCGTGGGGATTAGGGTCTGGGTGATGAACCGCAGGCGATCGCATCAATTGAATTTAGGTTAATGAAATTACATGAAACGCTTCCGAATCATTGTGAATTTAATATAAGAGCAGTGGCAAAGGGAGAGCTATCAAATTGCCACAGGTTGTCAGTTTCATCCTGTTGCCGGATTTCTGTTTTGAATTCGCCGTAATATAATTGGGTTGATGCGAGAAAATCAATTCCCCGATTGACTGGCAATCTAGTTGTAGGGGGGGCAATGCCCACCCTCCTCCCCTACTTTAGCGCGATCGCACCCCACCCCATACCTAAAGCACCAAATTAGCGCGGTCACGCCACTACCAGAACTGTGCTAAAAAATAAAAGATATGAGTATCTAAGAGGATTTTCATAGATTTTCAAACAAGTTAATAATTTCTTCAGGAAGAGGATCGTTAAAATTATCAGGGACAACAAATTCACCTTCACATAAACCAATAGGACGAGGTTCTTTTTGAGGTTGGTTTGTTGAGATCGGGTTGATTTCAGCAATAGGGCGATCGGCCTGAGTAATGATTAAGCGATTACCTTCTTGAATCAATTTGATAAATCCTGATAAATTTTGTTGAATGTCATCGATGTTTAGGTTAATCATGACTGGTTTGGGTCTAATTATTCTCAATAAGTTGTAGGGTGGGCAATGCCCACCAAAATGTCTTTTTGGATTTGTTCGAATCGTGCCATCCTCGCGCCCCATTATCCCGAACTCGTTGGTGTCAATCACAAGTTGGCGCTAACATGAGCCAATGATAGCAGATACGCCATCATGAGGGAGGTGGCATGGCGATCGCATAGCCTCCATTATTTACCTTACAAATCAAGGGATAATTGGCCTGGTGAAACATTGGACTGTTTGAAGCAAAGGAAAGGAAGGCACGAAGCAATCTAGTTGGGAGTCGGGAAAATGCGGTTGTTTCCGAAGGGTTAAGCTCAATTCAGGTCTAGATTTTAAGCTAAAGAGGGTTTAATCAGGGCCGGCACAATGCGATCGCAGGCCATTCTCCCTCCCGCTAAATTCCGAGCTACAGGTCCCAATTGTAGGGCCGCCCATCCTCCCATGACAAAGATATTGGTTTTCCCCCAGCGTAAATGGTCATCAAGAACGGGTAAACCCTGAACAAGGGGTAAAGGGGCAATGTCTTGTAGGGTTTTGAGGAGGGGGTGCTGGGCAGCATCCCATTGAGTCCCAGTGGCACACCAAAGGCGATCGCATTTTAAGGTCTGACCATCATCACAGAAAATCTGCCACTGTTGACCTGACCTCCGAAGATCGACAACTTGGCAATGTTCCCGTAGCTGTAACAGACCTTGTTTTTGGACCCGACGGAGTTGGGTCATCATGTCTGGTGTGAGGGAACCCCCATTGCGGGCGTTTTGGATCATCTGCCAACGAGTTTCCCAGTCTCTCTCCTCCCAGAAGGTTTTAAGGGACTTTGGACCCAACCAACTGGGGTCTGTATCAAAGAGTTTCACCTGCATTCCCCGACGGTGGATTAAGGTGACAGTCGCACCTCGGGCGATCGCACCTACCGCTAAATGTCCGGCCGTCAGTCCTCCCCCCACAATCACCACCTGTTCCCCCCTTAAGGGTAATGTACGCAGATCCACCTGTTGGGCGTTACAAAGACGCTCCCCCTGCTTATTTTCTGCCCAACTGGGCCACTGGGGGACACTAGGGCCTAATGCCAAAACGACTCGACGGGTGATCACTGGCTCCCCAGATGGGCTATGGAGTTCGAATCGGCTCGCTTTACGCCCTTTTAGGGGTTCGATGGCTTGAATTTTTTGGGGGATTACTTGTTCTTGTAGTTGCCACCGTTGGATCACAGCTTGACAAAACTGGTGGAAGAGTTCCCGACTCGGACGATCATAGGGGGGGTAAAAATGCCCCGGTCGAGTTTCGGCAAAATGGCGCAGGGCGTAGGGATTGGGGTCTGGGTGATGAACCGCAGGCGATCGCAAATAGGGAATATCGAGGGCGTTAAACTGCTGCTGCCACACCGTCAGCCATTGCCCACTGGGATCAAAAATCTTCAAACGCGATCGCCACTTTGGCCGCTTTTTCAACAAATGCGTCGCCAAGGTTAAACCATGAGGACCCGCTCCAATTATCGCAATATCAAGGGGTTGAGTCATCAGAGAACAAGTCATAACTGGATTTTTCGTCAATGGGTTGGAAAATGGAACTGAATAATCTAGAATGAGAATCGTTCTCATTTTAACCCTTCCATGACCCTATCCCTCCCCGAACTTTCTTCTCCCATCTTCCAAAGACCGCGACGTTTAAGGCAGAGTGCGGGATTGCGGCGTTTAGTGCGAGAAACTCACCTGCAACTCGACGATTTAATCTATCCCCTGTTTGTGATGGAAGGAGAGAATCAACGAGTCGAAGTCCCCTCCATGCCCGGAATTTACCGCTATAGCTTAGATTTGTTATTAGAAGAACTCAGCACCGTGCAGGAATTGGGACTCAGTGCGATCGCCCTTTTCCCCCTCATCCCCGACAGCCAAAAAAACAACCAAGGCAGGGAAAGTTATAACCCCAACGGCCTCATCCCCCGGGCCATCCGGGCCATCAAACAGACCTTTCCTGACCTGATTGTGATTACCGACGTAGCCTTAGACCCCTATAGTGATCAAGGACACGACGGCATCGTTGACGAAAATGGGAAAATCCTGAACGATGAAACCGTTGCCGTTTTAGTCAAACAAGCCCTCGTCCAAGCAGAAGCAGGCGCTGATCTCGTCGCCCCCTCAGATATGATGGACGGACGCATTGGAGCCATTCGGAAAGCCCTCGACGCGGCCGAACACATCCAGACAGGTATCCTAGCCTATAGCGCCAAATACGCCTCAGCCTACTACGGACCCTTCCGCGATGCCCTCGACTCCGCCCCCAAATTTGGCGACAAAAAAACCTATCAAATGGACATCGCCAACAGTCGAGAAGCCATCAAAGAAGTAGCCCTAGATCGAGTCGAAGGCGCTGATATTATCATGGTCAAACCCGCCCTCGCCTACTTAGATATTATTGCCCGCATTAAACCCTATACCTACACCCCCATTGCAGCCTATAACGTCAGTGGAGAATACGCCATGATTAAAGCAGCCGCCCAACGGGGATGGGTCGAGGAAAAAACCATTGTTCTAGAGACATTAACCAGCATTAAACGCGCTGGGGCTGATCTTATTTTAACCTATTTTGCTAAACAAGTTGCTCAATTGGGAATAAAAAATAGTTAAAATTTTTCCTGCTCTTATTTCTTGAAAAGTGCCAAAAATAACAGAGCTTAAAAATTCAAAAGTTAACCCATCATAACCTCTAACCATGAATCAAAATGTAGAACTCGCCAACCTCCCTCAACAAGGATTGCCTGTCACCATTATTACAGGCTTCTTAGGCAGTGGAAAAACCACCTTGCTGAATCACATCTTAAACAATCGCCAAAACTTAAAAGTTGCCGTCCTCGTCAATGAATTTGGCGACATTAATATTGACAGTCAATTGCTCGTTTCCTTAGAAGATGATAAAATCGAATTGAGTAATGGCTGTATTTGTTGCACCATTAACGAGGGTTTAGTAGAAGCCGTTTATAAAATACTAGACAAAGAAAACGTTGATTATCTGGTGATTGAAACCACAGGCATTGCTGACCCTCTGCCGATTTTATTAACTTTTTTAGGCACAGAATTGAGGGACTTAACCCATCTTGACTCAATCATTACCATGGTTGACGCAGAAACCTTTGATATTAATCACTTTGGCAGTGAAGCCGCCATTAATCAGCTTATTTATGGGGACATTATTTTGTTGAATAAAACAGACCTTGTTCCTCCAGAAAAACTGTTAGCACTAGAAGGCTTTATCCGACAGAATAAAAACGCGGCTCGAATCTTAAATTGTGAGTATGGCAAAGTTCCCTTACCCCTAATTTTAGACGTGGGCTACAATGATCCACAACAGTATGAGGCCTTTTTAGACGAGCCGACTTCTGCTAGTCATGAGCATCACGAACATCATGAGCATGAGCATCACGAGCATCATGATCATACTCATCATCACATCACCAGTCACCACCTTGACAATGATGGATTTGTCGCCGTTTCCTTCCAGAGTAATCGCCCTCTTGCCATTGAAAAATTCCAAGAGTTTTTAGACCAAATTCCTGAGACAGTTTTCCGAGCAAAAGGGATTTTGTGGTTTATTGAAAGCGAGCAAAAACATATTTTTCAACTGAGTGGAAAACGGTTCATGATTGATGCTGACTTTTGGGGGGAAGAAAAGCGGTCTAATCAACTTATTTTAATTGGACGCAACTTAGAAAAAGAACGCTTACTCGAAGGATTAGAACAATGTCACGCTTTCCCTCAAGTTGTAGTATAGCGTTTCCATTTGAGCTTGGTAATCCACAAGGGAAAGCCAAGAGAACACCAGATCGGGCAACAGTATACAGGGGTTACAAGGAGCTTGAAGTATTCGGAGAAACTTCTTTGAAAATTCATCAATGATTTGGACAGGCTAGAGTTCCCTAAGTGGCCTCATTTTATCCCAATGAAAACCCATCTAACGTTAATGCCATCCTGAAAGAATGTAACCTAATTCCTTGGCAATAAAACCACGGCTAAAAATTTGTATATTGGATATAAACCCCTTATAAACATCCCCCCATGATGACACAATTAAAATCTCAATCTCCTGGTTTATATATAGTTTCCGGTCCAGCTGGAAGTGGAAAAACTCACTGGATCTTTCAACAATTATCTAAACAAACAGGATCTCAGATTTATGGTGCGCCTAGTCAAAGTTCTTGGTGTTTAGACTCCGCCTATCTGGAAAGCCAACTCAGGGGAGACTTGCAAAACCTCAACACAAGAAACTTAGCGGAAATTGAGGGCTGGGCTTTAAAATCTCCGGTGTATCTAGAACTGGGATTTCATTTAGATTTACAGGTCTTGCCGATATTTTCTAGCTGCGTTCCCTGTCACAAAATCGCCGTTTTACCCAGTGGTTTAGCCATGAGTGAGTGGCATTTCTGGGCGGATAATTTGGTGTTAGGTGTGGGGGCAATGAATCCCCAAATGCCCTCGCAAATCCAGAAATCTGACCTAACGGGGGAAGTATTTGATCCCGCGAGCTTAGATATGGTTTGGTATGAATTGACTCATGGTGCTTATGGAGAGGTTCAACGGGCGAAGGGGATTTTTAATGTTGTGGATGGGCGTTCATTTTGGTTTAGTTTTGTGGCGGGTCAAGACAGTTATTATGAGGAGTTAAACCGCCCTCGTTGTTTGGAGAGTCGTCCGGGGGGATTGAGTGGGATTGAGGTGTGTGGTCAAAATTTGGATACAGAGGCGATCGCATCTAATCTAGCCGCTAGTTGTTTAAATGACCAACTCTTGAGCCACTATCAAGCCCAATATCGCAGTTATGCCGCCAATTCCGAGGTCGTATCATGAAAATAGCAGTTCTCTCTTGTATTCACGGCAACTATGAAGCCCTCAATGCCGTATTGTTGGATTTAGAGCAACACAAAGCCGAAAAAATCTACTGTTTAGGCGATTTAGTGGGGTATGGTCCCTATCCGAACGCCGTAGTAGAAATGATCCGCTCCCTAGATATTCCCACCTGCCAAGGCTGTTGGGACGAGGATATTGTGGAAGGATTGAACGCTTGTGAGTGTAGCTATCCCTCCCTACTCGCGGAACAACGGGGTAAACTTGCCCATGAATGGACCCATGAGCGCATCTATCCTGAAGTGCGGGACTATCTCGCCCAACTCCCCCTAAGTTTGCGCGAGGGAGACTTATGTTTTACCCACGGCAGTCCCCAAAACCAACATGAGTATCTTTTACCGGAAATGAATGCCTTTGCGGCCTTAGAACGGGTGCTATCAACAGGGGCGAATACCCTGTTTTGTGGTCACACTCATGTTCCCTATGTTCGCACTTTAGAAGCGGGGTCTATTCGCCTGCGGGTAGATTATAAGGGAGAGAGTGGGGAGGAAACGGTGTTTACTACCCCCCTGAGACGGATTGTCAATGTGGGGTCGGTGGGAGAACCGCGCCATGGTCGCCCGAATGCGACTTATGTCCTTTATGACACTGAAACCGATCACGTCCAATTACGGGAAGTGGAGTATGACTATCAGAAAACCTGCGCGGCCATTATTGAACAAGGTTTGCCGCCGATTTTTGCCTGGCGTTTAGCGCGAGGATTAGAGTTTGCGGAACGGGCCGATGATCCCAGTCATATTTGCGAACGTTAGGGAGGACATGATTCGATCATGTGGGCGATTTTAAGTGGGATTGAGGGCAATTTAACAGCCTATGAGGCGGTTTTACGGGATCTGAAGCGGCAATCGGTGGAGATTGAAGCCCTATATATTCTGGGGGATATACTGGGCTTACAGGGGCCTGTGGAGGCTCTCTTAGAGCGTTTACAGTCGCCCCAAGGGGGGGAACGGACTCCCCAAATTTGCGCGGGTTTTTGGGAAGATCAGTATCTTCAGATGCAGGGATGGGGGGGTGGACAACCGGAAGCGGCTTTGAGCCAGTATGGTTCCAATGTTCTAATGGAGTTAGAAAAAAGAGTGCCTCGGTCTTGTTTGGATTGGTTGCGATCGCTCCCCTTTGGCTTTTTGGAACTGGATTGCTTACTCGTTCACGGCAGCAGCGTTAGCGTTAGCGATGAACTTTCCCCCCAAACCCCCCCTTGGCAGTTACTGGATTATCTGGTGCGAGTTGAGGCAAATTTCCTCTTTTGTGGTCGTCTGGGTCAATGCTTTTCCGTTCAACTCCAAAACAGTCAAATCTCATCCCAAGTGACCACTTTAGATCAACCCCTCATCGAACAAAAAGCCACATCTTCCCCCCGTCAGATCATCGGAGTGGGAAGTGTGGGAAGAGTTTCGGGACTCGCCCGTTATACCTTGTTTTATCCCACCACAGGACAGATTCGCTGTCGAACCGTGGAATATGCGCCAAACCCCTAGTCGGTAATAGGAGAGACGAGAGAGGGGACCCCGGGGAGACAAATGGGAGAAACCGATTTTCAGGGGCGGGTGAGTAGAAACCGGGTTTTTGGGGCAATCTGAAGTGAAAAGGAGCCAATCCAGGCAACCCGGTTTCCGGATTGGGGGATTCCATACAATATTGCCCCAACCCCTAACCCCTGCTGGGTGAACTATAATCCAATGTAGTTGGATGTTAGGAAAGAATCATGAGCATTTACTTGGGGATTGACATTGGTGCTAGCACAGTCAAACTGGGATTATTGGATCTAGAAAAAGGGGTGATCGGAGTAAGATTAGATCGTCCCAGCTACGCCTCTGAAGGCCCCGACGCGACCGCCAATGTGATTCAGACGGCCACCACGGAACTCCTCCAAGCCAATGATCTGCACTTCAATGATTTAAAAGCCATTGGTGCTTGTTGTCCCACTCCCATTGATGCTTCCGGGATGTGTGTTTATCCCACTAACATTGATGCCTCTTGGCAAGGGGTTAATATCGCCCAAAAACTCTCCGATGCTCTCCATTTACCCGCCCTCCTGCTGAATGATGGGGATGCCGCCGCCTACCGGGAATACAGCGTCCGTGAAGCTCAAAATAAGGCATCTTCCTGCATGGCTCAGTTTATTACGGGAACCGGATTAGGGGGTGCTTTGATTATCAATGGGAAAATCTGGTCAGCCCCGGCTGTTTCCGCAGAATTGGGTCATATTTGTATCGATAGTTCCGAAAATGCTGACCTGTGCGGATGTGGTGCGAGGGGATGTGCGGAAACTAGGGCCTCTCTATTGGGTCTGAGAAATATGGTTAAACACCGACAGGCTAAGGGGAATGTGCCGGAAGCGTTACAAGGAGAGCCTATGGAAGTGGCGAAAAAACTCCGTCGATTAGGTCAGATGGATGAGCCTCTGTCTGATGTTATGTCCATTTGGCAAGAGTATTTTACCAGTCTAGGCATAGCGGCTCGTAATGTTGTTAATACTGTGGGCTGCGACCTGATTGTAATTTCTGGGGGAGCGCAAGAAAAGGAGAAAACGGCATCCGAGGGGGCCTATGAACGCTTTAAAAATGATGCCATTTCTTGGATTCGTCAGGGCATTGACCATAGTTTCCCCCATCTCAAACAAACAAGGGTGGAATGGTCTATTGATACGCTCCCAGATAGTGCCGCTTACGGTGCGGCTCACTATGCCAGTGTAAGCTCACCCCAGTCTAAAGACACTTGGGTGTGAACTACCCCCACCCTGCCGTTGGCGAGGATGGGGAATTCCGCAACATTTTGTTAAAAACCCGTTTTCGACAGGCTCAGTGCATCGCCTTCTAGGACGGCTTTTCTTGATTCTCAAAATCAGTCTTGAGTATAGCGATGCCCCACTGACCGCAGCTAGAAATTGGTTAAACTAAGTTAGTATAATCCTACAGAACCACTTAGCCCACAGCGATGAAAGCACGCTATCAGTATAGAATCTACCCCACCAGCGAACAGTAGCAAAGCCTTGCTGAACTGTTTGGCTGTGTGAGAGTGGCTTTTAAGGGTTAACGTTCGATGGGTTAACGTTCTCAAAACAGTCTGGGCAGTATCCAGGGGTTCAGGTGCTATCAGTGCGGTTGACCGAGGCGAAGAAGACTATGGAGAGGGTGTGGCTCGGTGATGTGTTCTCCGTTCCTTCCGGTCTGTGGTATGTCTAAACTGCGGGACAGAACAAGACCGCGATGTGAGCGCGAGTGCCAATATTTTGGCGGCTGGGCAAGCCGACCTGAATGGGCAAACGTTAAGCTGTGTTAGACCCTACCCCGGAGAAGTGGCTTGTTGGTCTACCTGTCCGGAGACCATTTAATGGTCAGACGGGGAATCCCCACGCCGTGACAGCTGGGGAGGATGTCAAAATTGAAGGATTGAATCATAACGCTAGGCTAGCAAGATAGGGGTTTAGACCCATTGAGTGGATGAAATATCAAACATTTCCTTGGGGAGGTTATCGGCAGCGCTTGCCCGGTCCCGAGGTTTGGCAAGAACGGTTTTGGTGGTTGGGTTTTCTGGCGGCTGCGCTACTGCTGTTTACGGTGAATCTGGCAGAATTGCCACTACAGTCGGGTCAGGAGATGATGCTGGCGCAAACAGCTCGCGAGATGATGGAGGGCAATTGGTTTTTTCCTACCTTGGACGGTCGTCCCTATTTAGAACATTTTCCCCTGCTGGCTGGGCTGATTGCCTTGGCCTATAAGTGGGGTGGGGTGAATATCTGGATGGTACGCTTGCCGGGCGCGCTGGCGGGGGCTTTGTCGGTTTCTCTGCTCTATGGGGTAGCACGGGAAATTCTGCCCAATCGCACGGCGGCAATTTTCGCGACGTTTAGTTATTTAACCCTGTTTCCGGTGGCGCGCTACAGTCGTTTGGCGATGGGGGATGGGGTGACACTGTGCCTAGAGTTGATGATTGTGTTTTGTGTTTTGCGATCGCGCCGAGATTGGCGATGGACACTAGGCATTGGTCTAGGACTGGGTTTGCTGGCCTTAGTACAAGGGGGGGGAGCGCTGTTGATGGCGGCGGTGGTGTTTATCTTTTTACAGTGGGATACCCCCCGTTTACTGCGCCGCTTGCCCCTCTGGTTTGGGCTACTGTTAGGTATTACCCCGGTCATTGTTTGGTCGATTCTCCAAAGTTTAGTCCATGAGATGCCCTGGTTAACGGGTTTAATGTTAGCCCCTCTCTTAACACCTCTACCCCCTTCCCGCTTTGGCTTTCCCTTCACGTTGCTGTTAGAACTCTTACTCTGGAGTCTGCCGGGCTTACTCATGGCTGGCTATGGCTATCAACTCTGTGGGAAAAACCTCACTTGGGGCTGGAGCCGCTTAATTTGGGTCTGGACAGGGGTTTATGGATTGGGACTCATTCTGTTAGCGGTTTTTGTTCCGGTGTCTATTATCCCCTTATGTCCCGTCTGGGCTTTAGCGGCCGGATTAGCACTGGCGGAAATCTGCCATTTCCCCACCTATCGCCCCTATCCCGTGTTGTGGGTGGGCATTTTAGCGGCTTTGGGACTCTTGGCCATGATGGCGAGTTTAGCCGTGAGTGTGTTGTTCCCTATGTTCCCCATTGGTATCTTAATTCTCGCTTCTTTGGGCATTACTTGGGCGAGTACCACCCTCTTGATTGCCCGACGCGATCGCGCTTTTCCCGCTATGTTGTTCTGGGGGATGTATCTTTCCCTACTACTGCTCTTCACCTCCCCCTATTGGTTATGGGATCTGGTGTAGGGGAGGGGAATACGGGGAGAGGGAGTAGTCAATTCCTACTCAATCAACCAAATTCCGGCCGCAATTCTGGGGGGACTAATGCTTAAACTCATCCCCTGTTCTATACCCAATTTGAGCAATTCTAGGGCTTCTACGAGTTTAGGATCAAAAATCCGGTTGGCTTGGGCTTGACAGTCCGCTAAAGCCGCACTGAGGGGCTGTTCTGAACCCGCTTGCTGGTGTTCGAGGCAACGTTTTTGGAAGTAGGCCATCAGGGCAATAATCCGGGACTCTAGGGGGATACCATCATAGGAGAGGCCATCGGGTTGTCCTGAGCCATCCCAGGCCTCAGTTTGATGAATAATAATATTGGCGATCGCCTCTAATTGGGGCATAATCCGTAAAACCGAAGCCTTGGGCAGAATCCCCCGTTTCGCTAAAACCTCCAACTGGGCTTTAGATTTCACCTCGTCCTCTACCATTACCCCCGTCAGAGGTGCTAAACGGTGCAACAAGGCCGCCAGTCGTAAACGCTTGACTTGCCAGGCCGGAAGGTCTAATAACTGTCCCATTGCCTCCCCCAATGCCGCCACCTCTGCCGCCCCATTGGGATTCAACGCATCGGCGCGATCAATTAATTCCGCCATCCGCAGAAAGGCCTGCATCTCATTGGACAGTAAATTATCATCCACCCCTTCGGCCAAGCGGGGGGCATCGGGTAAATTCCCTTGTTGATGGGTGCGATGGAGATAATCCACCACCTGAGACACCACCTGATTGAGGTCATCCCGTTGACAATCCTGCATTTGGGCGAGAATCTGGGACACCTGCACCCCTAACTGCTGCTGGAGTTGGGGTTTATATTGACCGATATGGGCGATCGCTAACTCCACCGTTTCCCGCACTAACTCCGTCTCAAACGTCCAAAACCCGTAAAATTTCCGCTCTAAATCCTCCTCCGGTTGCCCCAACTCCCCATAATCCACCTCAGACAACTCCTGACACAACACCATCGCGCTATAGGTCGGCGATAAAATCATTAAATGCCACTCTTGCGCCACCGGATCATCCGGCTGCAAACTCACCAACG
The DNA here is from genome assembly GCF_026130165.1 of Spirulina subsalsa FACHB-351. Taxonomy (GTDB): domain Bacteria; phylum Cyanobacteriota; class Cyanobacteriia; order Cyanobacteriales; family Spirulinaceae; genus Spirulina_A; species Spirulina_A subsalsa_A. Next base: position 13,931 of record NZ_JAIHOM010000105.1, read on the forward strand.
CCACATTCTCCCGCCTTGAAGTCGAATGTTCCCCAAACCCTGTCCCCAGCGTCGCTAAAATAGCAATTTGGCTCGCTTTATCCGCCAATTCCCCGTAGCGATTGGCCTCCTCCAAATACCATTTTCCCTGTTGAAACGCCGCAATCACCACCGGAGCGCTGTCCGACTGCAAAATAAAATCCTCCAAAGCGTGACACAGAGCGACGAGGGTATTTTTATAATACACCCCCAAATGGAGAGGGCGTTTTGTCCCCTCGTGAGCCGTTACCAGTTTTTGCAGTATAGAACCTTGGCGCATAATGAATATTGGTGAATAGAGAATCGGGTTCGTAGTTGCGCTTTAGCGCCCAATCGGGAATCGGGGAGCAGGGGAGCAGGGGAGAGGGGGAGCAGGGGAGAGGGGGAGCAGGGGAGCAGGGGAGCAGGGGAGAAATTCCCTATTCCCCATTACCTATTACCTATTCCCTATGAAAACGCTATATAACGGGATTAAGTCAGTGCGACTAACTCCTTCCTTAAATTCCCCCGTTGTTCCTCCCGGATTGGTGCGCTCAACGCATCCTCTAACGGCGCACAACCTAAACGTTCCTCCAGAATCTTCATCACCTCCCGCCCAAAATCATTGGGATTTTGTTGCCAAGCTTGTAGACAAACCTCACCGAAAAATGACCCCAATGGTTCAGGATTCCAGAGTAACTTCCGCGCCGTCCAAGGCATTAAACTCATGGGATTATACCCCGGATTGAGAATCCCCTTATTCAACGCATAGCCCTCTAAATGAGTGTGAGGCTGTAAACCAATGAAAAAGATCGCAGGCTCCACCTTATCCGCCCCAAAAATCCGTTCTAATGCCCGATGATAAGCAATAGTTTGCCGAATCGTCTCCACGGTTTCATCAATTACATTAAACGAATAATTCACCGAAACCAAATCATTAAATCCCGCCGCCTTTAGGTCTTGACAATTCTCCAGAACTGTGCGTAGGTTGTAGCCCATGCGCATCTTGCGGACTAATTCCTGAGAACCACTGGTGATCCCAATTTCAAAATAATTCATCCCGGTTTTTACCATGAGATCACACAGTTTCGGGGTTAAATTATCGGCCCGAATATAGGCCGCCCAGTGAATATCTTCCATTCCCGAATCAATGATTTTTTCTAACAATTCTTCGGTGTCTTTAATAAACTTCCGAGCGGGAATAAACTGGGCATCAGTAAACCAGAAATTACGGATTCCTCGCTCATACAGTTGGCGCATTTCTGCCACCACCTCATCGGCTGGATTAATGCGAACCTGTTTCCCCTCTACCACCGTATACACACAATAACAGCAGTTATGAGGACAGCCGCGCTTGGTTTGCACGCCAATATAGAAATCATTATCTTGGAGATAATAGTCAAAAGCTGGCCAAACGGACTCAATGTAATCATAATTACAGGCCGTTTTTTCCAGAGGGGTAGGTTCTTCATGAATCATACGCTCCCGAGGCTGATTTTCTCCCACCACATAACAGCGCTCACTCCTTAAATCTTGTCCCCGCAGGAGTTTTTCTAACAGGGTTTCCCCTTCTCCCACTGACACAATACTCCCTTGAGGGAGCAACTGCTGCATCTGTTCATAAAACACACTCACCGCCCCCCCACCGACGACAACTCGTGCTTGAGGACAGTAGCGTTTTGCCCGTTGCAACCCTCGCTTAATTAAGCCCAGATTGCGCCATAATTCCCCGTAATAAGCTGTTGCTACCTTTAAACCTCCTAACGCCCCACGCAGGCGAGTTAAGGGGTTTTTGGCGTAATAAAACTCAAAGGCATTCTGGAGGGGATTCCCCCCTCGTCCTCCTACGGGGGCGTAAATTTGAATGTCTCGCCAAGAGAACACCAGTAAGTTAGGCTGGAACTCATCCACCACCTGATCTAGGGTTTGATTAAATTCTAGGGGCGGCACGGTGCCGAGATCAAAAATACGCTGTTCTACGTCGGGAAATTGCTTATGGATATGATCTGCTAAATAAACTACACCAATGGGAAAAATCGGGTTACAGGGTAGGCGGACGTAGAGGATTTTAGTGGTCATAATCTAACAGGATTTTTAAATTAGGTTTTTTTACTTGCCCCCCATCAATGCACTGGGAAGGGAGACGTTACGGATCTAACTAGCCCCTGCTAGGGGATCTCATCGGAGTCTCAGAAGAATTCACATAACGTTACTTTAACATCCTCTGCTGGTAGCCTTCCCCTGTCTACTGGGAGATCCTCGGGTTGTCGTTAGCACAGATTTTGCTGAATCCTCTCAAACCCTTTAATGATTTTAGTTTTGTAGCCATTAAGACATCAATGCTCTCCCAAGAAAATATAGATTGGTAGTCGTGTTTACAGCCAATTGGGATCGGGAAGTGTTAGGTTATAGCCTGAAAGCAATAGTAAACTTTTATAGAAGACGGCTTTAGTAGTTGTTATGGCTCAGATTTTTGATCCCATCCCCAATAATGCACAAAAGGTGCTGCTTTGCTGCTATGTCAATGCAACCAGCCAAATTCAAATCGCCCGAATCACTAATATACCAAACTGGTATTTTGAGCGCGTTGTTTTCCCCGGTCAACGTCTAGTCTTTGAAGCTGTACCGAGTTCTCTGCTAGAAATTCATACAGGAATGATGGCGAGCGCCATTCTGTCGGACACTATCCCCTGTGAGCGCCTGAGAATTGATGATGATCAAGACGGAATGATTTTAGATGATTCTGTTTTAGAACCGACTCAAGACATTCCCGACACTATCCATGCTCGGAGTTCCACTCCTTTGGCAGTTGCCACTTGTTAAGTATTTCTAGCCGGGCTGAGGTCTAAAGCTCCACAATCAAGTAGTCCTAAATAGATTTTGGTGGGGGTAATTGATGAATTACCCCTATTCTGGGCTTGATTTTTGAGGGGTTCGGGAAACTATTAAGTCCCGTGCTGTGCCGGAACGGTCAGTGTCGGGAGGATGTCATAATGGGTTTTAGTGGTTTTGAGTTTTGGAGTCCTGTGGATCTTCCTTCTTTTCTCTGGCTGTGGAAAATTGCAGCTTGGTCAATGGGTTTGTCTTTGACACTCTATTTTCTCTTGGCAACAACGGGATTCTGGTTTTTGCGACAACGCTGGCAGAAAAAACCCCGTCCAGGTTGGTTGCGTCCGCTACACTATACCCTTGGGGTGATTTTGGTGCTGTTGGTGTTGTTGCTGCTGAGTATTGGGATCATTGGTACGCTGGGATATTATGGTAGTCTGGGTCATTCGCCTCACTTGCTGGCAGGGACCGGGGTGGTGGGATTGGTGTTATTCTCAGCTTGGACGGCGACGCGGATCGGGAAATGGCCAAAAGCGCGATCGCTCCATCTCACGGCAAACCTATTATTGTTCTTCGGATTCCTCTTTGTCTCCTTGACGGGGTGGGATGTGGTGCAGAAATATCTCCCTTGAACCATGGCAAAAAAACAGAAATTTCCCCACTTAGTTGGGTCGAAATGGACAGCAACTCAAAAAACCTGGGGATGGCGACATTTCCAAGTGCTAAACCGCAAAAATGAGGGAAAATGGGTCTTTGCGGAAATGGTGGCCTCTTGTGATCCCAATGTGCGTTTCTGGGTCAATGCCAAACAACTCAAAGACCCAAACCTCTGGGAGGCGGGATGGAAGACGTTACAGGAGATGAACCAGCCGCGAGAACCGGAAGATTATTGGGTTTACTGATTACCGATCATGTTTTCTTGAAAGCCCCGATACTTTAGGACGGGGATGAAAAGAAAAACAGTATGTAACCCGCGAAGCATCAACACTTAATGAGCCTTGCCAGTTTTATTAAGTGTGTTATAATGGGAGCATGATAACGATGACCTACGATTTCAAACTCAAGCCTAAAAAGTCTCAAGTCCAAAGGATTGAGATGCACATTGAAA
>NZ_JAIHOM010000106.1 GCF_026130165.1 Spirulina subsalsa FACHB-351
TGCGAGATGTTACTTCTAATATCCAATCGGGCATTCGGTTGTTTTCTTCCCACACTCGATAACTACGACGGGGACGATTTTCTACCCCAAACACGACAAAAACATCTGGACAAACTACGGCATCGGGAACACCTTGCTCGTAGGATAACCAAAGATTGCCGGAGACATAGACATCACTACGGGGCTGAAAGTGGTGTTTGAGGGCTTCTACGCCGTAGATGAGATAATCACGAGCGGGATCACTTTCAGCCATGGGCGCTCCGTCTGGTTCGGGGTAGATGAGGGGACTTTGGAGGGAGGAAGGATTCATAAGCTAGTGGAACAACAGTACATTTATTTTAATGTAACCGGAATAAACTGAATTGATTAGGTTGACCAATCATCGGGGTTAATCCCCCGTTCTCGCAGGAGATTACGGAGTTGCTCTAATTCCCGTTCGGCTTGTTCAGCGCGAAACTGTTCCTGTTCGGCTCGCATTCGTTCCCTATTGAATGTCTACTCATTACTATCTCCTAATAAGGTTAAAATACTATTATAATCGTAGTTGTTAACGTAGGTTTTTAATAATTCAGTAAGTTCGGGTTCTTGCTCACCAATCTCCTGAACTAATTGTTGAATTTGGCTTAAATCTAAGCTAAAAATAGCTTCTAACATTTGATTTTTCCAATCTTCGGACAGATGTAAAAATTGTTCAGTATAAAATTCTGTGTCTTGATTTATTGAATTTATAGGTATTTCTTCAGCATAAGTATAATTGATCTCTAAATATTCAGCCATTGTTGATAAAATTTTGGAAATTTCTAGGGGTTTGTGAATAAAGTCGTTGCAACCTAGGTCTAAGGCTTGTTGTTTCTGTTCATCAAAAGCACTAGCGGTTAAGGCGATAATACAGACAGGATTTTTAATTTTCTGTTGTGCTTCAATTTGCCGAATTTTTTGCGTTGCTTCGTACCCATCTAAAATAGGCATTCGTAAATCCATCCAAATTAAATGGGGGTTAAATTGTTGCCACTGTTCGATGGCTTCTTGTCCATTGTGGGCTTCTCGGACAATAAAACCTAGTGGGGTTAAAATTTGCTGCATTAGTTGACGATTGGGGGGGTGATCATCGACGACTAAAATACGATATTCGGGTTGATTGGGGGCTAAACCAATAATCTGTTTAGGGGAGGATGAGGGGGCAGGGGTTTGAGCAAAGGAGGTGAGAATGGGGAGGGTTAAGGTAAATTTAGAGCCTTGTTGCCATTGGGATTGGAGGGTGATTTCTCCGCCCATTAATTTGGCGTAGCGTTGACTGATGGCTAATCCTAAACCTGTGCCTTGTTGGGATTGGATTCCAGACTCTGATTGTACGAAGGGATTAAAGAGTTGGGAAACTTCTTCGGATCGGATGCCAATGCCCGTATCTTGAACGGTAAAGGCGAGTTGTATTAAGGATTGACCCGCTTCGGGGCTGTAGGGGGACAGGGTTTGGGCTGGGAGGGGGGTTTTTTCAATGTAGAAGTGAACGGAGCCTTTGTGGGTGAATTTAAGGGCGTTGCTGAGGAGATTGATGAGGATTTGGCGAAGTTTGAGGCGATCGCAATAAATCCACTCCGGCACTCCTTCCCCTTGACTGATGCGGAATTGCAGTTGTTTTTGTTGGGCTTTTAAGCGGAACAAATTATAAAGTTCATCCAAAATCCGGGATAAGTGACAATCTTCGGGATGAACGGTAATTTGCCCGGCTTCAATTTTGGAAATGTCGAGGATATCATTGATTAAACCGAGCAGGTGTTCTCCACTTTGACGGATGATGTGCAGGTTTTCTTGTTGGGCTGGGGTGAGGTTTTCAGCCCCGTCAAGGACTTGAGCAAAGCCTAAAATAGCGTTTAAGGGCGATCGCAACTCATGACTCATATTCGCTAAAAACGTACTTTTAGCCCGGTTTGCCGCCTCTGCCGCTTCTTTCGCCTTCTCCAATTCCCCTTGAATTTCTTTAAGTGTCGTAATATTTAACACAATCCCATTCCAAGCAATGACCCCATTAGGTCTTCGTACCGGACGAGATTTCCCCATTAACCAAATCATTTCCCCCGAAGGCAAAATATGCCGCCATTCATGGGAAAAACTCGACCACTCCTGAACACTACGTTCCGCCGCATGACGATATCCCGCTTGGTCTTCTGGGTGAATTTGTTCCAGCAATACATTCGCATCCTCATAAACAGCTTCTAAAGTTACTTGACAGAGTTCCTCCACCCCCTCACTGGAATATTCAAACTTCAGGACATTGTTGCCATAATCCACCAATGTATAGAGCATTCCGGGGATATTACTGGCAATAGAACGTAATCGTTCCTCATTTTCCCGTAGTTTAGCCTCCGCTTGTTTCCGATCCCGGATATCCTGAATTTGGGAGACAAAATATAGAGGATTTCCCTCTAAATCCCGCACCAAGGAAACCGTTAACAGAATCCAAATCACCTCCCCGGTTTTACTGAAATAGCGTTTTTCTAGGTTATAGGTGCGTAGCTTGCCCTCCAGCACCTGTGTCCCCAAATTCAAATCCACAATCCAATCATCCGGGTGGGTAATATCCTGCACATTCAGTGCCAGTAATTCCGCCTCACTATAACCCAACATGTCACATAACGTCCGATTGACCCTCAAGCATCGGCCATCGGGTGCCACTAAAGCCATCCCCGTTCCCGCATCATCAAAAGCACTACGAAAACGGGCTTCACTCTCCCTCAGTTGTTCCTCCGTTTCTTTTAAATCCGTAATGTCTACCTCAATCCCATCCCAAATTACCCGACCATCCTCTAAACGACGAGGACTAGAGCAAATTTGGGACCACTGAATACTCCCATCCGGGGCATATTTGCGCATTTGCATCTCAAAAACCGACAAGTTATCTAAAGACTCTTGGGTGAGTCGCTGATGCAGGGGTCGGTCTTCTTCTATAATCAAGTTGTATAAAATCGACCCATCAGCAATGACCTGTTCTGGGGTAACGCCCACCAATTGTTCAATCCCTGCCGTGATATAAGAAAAGTAATATCTCCCGTCCGGATCTCGAACCATTCGATAAATACACCCTTTCGGGAGATTGTCCCCTAAAATCCTCAATTGAGTTTCTCGTTCTTGAGCTTCTAACTCTGCCCGTTTGAGATCGCTAATATCTTGAATTTGAGCCGTGAAATAGAGTGCTTCTCCCGCGTCATTGCGCACTAAAGAAATATTAGACACCGCCCAAATAACATGGCCTTGTTTATGGATATAACGCTTTTCTTCTTGATAAACTCTAATCCGATTCTGTAGCAAATCCTCTAAAGCTTCTTCAGTCTTAGGCAAATCATCAGGATGAGTTAAATCCTTGCAGTGCATTTGCAAAAGCTCAGTTTTGTTATAGCCAAACAACTGGCAAAAACTCTGATTCACCCGGATTAAACGCCCCTCTGTAGACACTAAAGCCATCCCAATGGCCGCATCATCAAAGGCACTGCGAAAACGGGCTTCACTCTCCTGTAAACGAGCCGCTACTTGTTTCCGTTCGGTAATATCCCGAATCATTAACAGGACTTCGTGATCATTCAACTTGACCATCTGCACTTCTTCATCCTGCCATTTCCCCTGAACTAGCACACGCTGCTCATAAACTTCGCGTTTCCCGTTGCGTAACACCTTCTGGAGGGCATCCCATTGACGTTGAGCAACGGGGGGATCGGGCAAGTCATCTAGGCATTTACCAATCCATTGTTCTTTTGGGTTTAAGCTTTTAGTGTAAGGAGAGTTCACAAAGTCCGTATAAATTCCTTGATCATTCAAACAAAACATTAAGTCAGGAATCGCGCTTAAAATAGCTTGTTTTTTCCGTTCACTTTCTTGTAGAGCTAATGCGATCTGTTCCCGTTCCCGTAAAGCCGCCTTTTGTTCCGTGATATCCCGCACAATGATCAGTGCTTCATCCTCCCGACAAGGCACCACTCGACATTCCTCATAGACGAGCTTCCCTTCAATGATTAATTCCTGCTCATAAATTTGTAACTGCCCCGTATTTAATGCCTGCTCCGTAGCCGCTAAACGTTTTTCCGCCAAATCGGGAGGCAGGACATCCCGGACATTGTTCCCTAATCTTTTAAGGCAGTCGGGATCGATTAAACGGATGTGATGGGGGTTATATACCGCTAAACGGGTGCCATCTCTCCTCAAATGAAGTAACAGGTCAGGAAGGGCCGCTAGGGTGGCTTCATGGGTCTGGAGAAGTTCTTGTAGACGCTGTTGGGTGGTGACTTGCTCGGTGACATCCCTTACAATGACCAGTGCTTCATCCTCTCCACAAGGTATGACGCGACATTCCTCATAGTAGATTTCGCCGTTCAGCTCTACGGTTTGTTGATAGATTTGTAATTCTCCGGTATCTAGGGCTTGATTAATATAGTGCAAGCGGGTCTGGGCGAGGTGAGGGGGCAGTGCCTCGGTAATATTGCCACCGACGGGATCATCCAAATTGGAGGGGATGATATGCACTTGTTCGGCATTGAAAATGCCTAAACGAGTGCCATCCCGTCGAATGCGGATTAAGAGGTCAGGAATGGCTTGCAACATGGCTCGCTGGGTCTGAAGCAGGGTTTTGAGGCGCTCTTCTATCTCGATATGTTCGCTAATATCAGTTTGTACCCCGATGAAGTGGGTCACTTGTCCGATTTCGTCATGGACGGGGGAGATGTTTAATTCATTCCAAAACAATGTCCCATCTTTGCGATAATTGCGCAATAGGACTTGGGTGGCTTTTCCTTGGGCGATCGCCTCTTTCAGTTTTTTTCGTTCCGGCTGTTGTCGATCTCGCCCTTGTAAAAAGCGGCAGTTTCGGCCTAACACTTCCTCCGCCTTGTAGCCCGTGATCCGCTCAAAGCCCGAATTCACATACACTAAGGGATAGTCTGGATCTTGAGCATCCACAATAGTAATCCCATTGGTCGAGTTCGCGATCGCCCTTTCCAACAACCGCAATCGTTCCTCACTCGCTTTCCGAGTCGCCCTTTCCTGTTTTAACTGTTGCTGTTGTTGTGCCATTTGTTGGCTGAAACGTGCTTGCATCACCTGACCTTCAATCCGTCGGCGCACCTCTTCCCCACAAAACGGTCTTAAAATATAATCACATCCCCCCACCTCATACACCTTTTGTCGGTCTGTCTCACTCAATAAAGCACCTATAAAAATAATGGGTCTATCACAAAAATTCGACTTTTTTCTAATATCTTTACAAAATTTATAATCCGTGGTTTTAGCGACCTGAAACCCTAATAAAATAACATCCGGTTGTAAGGAGTGAGCTAGTTTTACACCATTGGCTGGGGTTTTAGCCACCGTAATCTGATAATCATGGCCGTTCAATTGCTCTAACAACAAGCAAAGATCCGTCGGATTTTCCTCTACAATCAGAATTTTAATGGGTTCAGCGAAATTATTCATACCATTAAGATTTATCACTCAATTTTTCGTTAAAACTCACTGCTTCCCTTGAACTGGCAACTCAATCATAAATTTTGTTCCCTTCCCTAACTCAGATTCACAAGACAAGCGACCCTGATGATTATTCACAATAATTTGATAACTTACGGAAAGACCTAATCCAGTTCCCTCTCCCACCCCTTTTGTTGTATAAAACGGATCGAAAACTTGAGAAATCTTATCAGAATGAATACCGATTCCATTATCTGCGATAGTAATTTTTATCCATTTCTGATTGAGCAATTCTGTCTCGATTGCAATACAGCCCGGATTGGCTAAAATATCTTCAATATCCCATTGTCGATCTCTTTGCTTAATGGCATCAATTCCATTGGTAATTAAATTAAAGAAAACTTGATTTAACTGTCCAATATCACAATAAACCGACGGCAAATCTCCATAATTGCGAGCCACCATAATATTAGGCATCTCATGGCGTTCCGTTTTCAGTTCGTTGCGCAAAACCATTAAGGTACTATCCAGATTTTCCTGTATATCAACACTCTTAAATCCAGATTCATCTAGTCTAGCAAAAGTTCGCAAAGACTGCACAATATCCCGAATACGAATCGAACCTAGCCACATAGAATCCAACAACTTTGTAATATCTTCCTTGATAAATTCTAAATCCATCTCCTCAACTGCTTCGACAATCTCGGGTGTCGGTTCAAGATAGGTTTCTTGATAAAGCCTGATTAAACTAAGTAAAGATTCGGCGTAGTTTCTAGCCGGTTCTAAATTACCATATATAAAATTAATGGGATTATTAATTTCATGGGCAATCCCGGCGACTAATTGCCCCAAAGAGGACATTTTTTCCGCTTGCACTAGATTGATTTGTGCTTTTTGCAGTTCCTCTAAAGTTTGTTCCAGTTCCCGAGTTTTACTTTGAGCTTTCTGATAAAGTTCTGATTGATTAATAGCGATGGCAATTTGATCCGTTGCCATTTGTAAAAGTTCCAAAGCCACTTCATCCCAAGGTTCTATCTCCGCACTTCGCATACAATTCAATACCCCCAAACCATTGTTTGTAGGGATAGGTAAAAACAAAGCAGACGTAACACCCCGCTCCAAGAAAAACGCCCTCATGATGGGGGCTGTCACCCCTTGGGTATCCTCAATTTGGAAACTTTGACCTTCTTGTAACTGTTCCAACATCATGGGGTCTGCTGCCGAGGGAAACTGTCCCAAATACGATAAAGACTCTGGGAGTTTCGCCTCAGTAATAACCTCCCAATACCCCAAAGCAAAGATGGAATCATCGGGCATTTTTTCATCAGGGGGGCGATACCAAGCAAAAGTACAAGCACTGACGGGTAAAAGATTATAAATTTCCGTTACCGTGGCTTCTAATACCGTTTGTAAATCCAAAGATTGACGAATTTGACTTGCTAATAATTTTTGCAGTGCATCCCGAGTTTTCGCACTAGCTTGTAGTTGTGCCTGAGACTCCTTGAGAGCCATTTCAGTGAGTTTCCGATCATTAATTGTTTGAGCCGTTCCCACAATGCGATACAGTTCTCCTTGTTCATTGCGTAGAGGATTTAAGGTCGTCAAGAACCAAATCATCTCGCTCTCAACGAACAAACATTCTTCATAGCTAATGGGTTGTCCTGCCGCTACACAACGGGCATAATTAGCGCTCAAACTTGCCCCTAATTCCTCCCCAAATACTTCCCGAGGGGTTTTCCCGACAATAGAACTAGAGGGAATCTTCATTAATTGATCCGCAAAGGTATTCCACCCCACATAATAAAAATCCCCCTCCGGGTCAACATCAAGAATAAAAATGACTTGGGAAATACCTTCATAAATACTGCGGAGAAACTCCTCTCGTTGTCGTAGTGCTAATTCTGCTTGACGGCGTTCGGTAATATCTAAAACGGTGCCAAAAAGTTGAATGACTTCCCCTTGCTCATTGCTTACAGCTTCCCCTCGTACATCCACATGACGTAATTCTCCACTATTGGCCTGATAAATGCGGTAATCCAGGCGGAAAGGATGACCCGTGGCTAAAGTGTGACTCACAATGTCATGATGGAGGGGTTGATCATCAGGGTGAATATACTCGGTAAACTGTTCCAGAGACGGCGCTTCTCCTTCAGTGTCCCAGCCATAGATGCGAAACATTTCCTCAGACCAACTCACTTGTTGAGTTAAGACATCAAATTCCCAGTTACCAATATGGGCAATTCGTTGTGCTTTTTGCAGTTGCTGCTCACTGACGAGAAGTGCTTGAGTGGCGGCCTGACGTTCCCGAAAGGCGGCTTTTTGTTGGCTAATGTCATTGACTAATACCCCCACTCCTAATACTTCGCCATTTGCCACTTGGGCTAAAAAGAGGGACACCGACCAAGTAGATTCTTGAGTGGGATGCTGGGGGTCTACTGTGGTCACTTCTTGTTCTAAAATCGCCTCTCCTGTGCTTCTCACCTGTTCACACAGAGGGGCGAAAAAGGCCACTTGCTCGGGTAAAACCTCGGCGATGCTGTGGTTCAAGTGTTCGGCTACCGTCTTGCCGTTTAACTGGGCTAAATATTGATTAATGAAGCGAAACCGCAGGTCAAAATCTAGGAGGGCTATTCCTGTAGGGACGGTGAGAAAAAAGGCTTCTAGGGGGCTGTTAGGGGTCGCTGATGGCGGGTTTAGGGTTTGGGTGGTGAGGTCTGTAATGACTCCTTCAAAGCGGGCGGGGGTTCCTCGGACGCGCCAGAATTTATTGCGTAAGAAGCGCATTGATCCATCCGGGCGAATAATGGGATAGTGGAGTTCCTTGACTTCGCCGAGTTTGAGGGTATTGAGGGCTTGGGTCAGGCGATCGCGCTCCGGAGGATAAATAGCATCCCACCAGCCCGTCGGAGACTGGTTTTCATCACACACCGCCCCCCCAAAAATTTCCTCTAGTGCCGGATTAAAATATAAAAATCGACGAGCCTTATAACTCATCGACCAAACCCCCTCTTGGAGTTCAGCCAACAACCGAGAATAGTCAAAGGAGAAGGGGGATGAAAATGTCATGATCAACCTGGATAGAAACGAGAAACCTGAACATTTTTAAGAGGCTAACATCCGTTCCTCTCTCGGATCTTCCTCATGTTCAACTTGAAACACCGTCGCGTATAAATTGGCAATTACCTGTTTTCCGGTTTGGGTTAAATTCAGATACTTTAACCCCGTTTGAATATAAGGATAAACCGCTTTCCAATAAAAACTAGGATAATTCGCCCGCAAATCCCCCGGCGATTGATACCCTAAAAACTGATTCGTGCCAATTTCCTCAAACTCATAAAATAACGCCGGAATTTTTTGTAAATACCGAGGATCACTTAACTGCCCGATTAAATCGGCCGCCCGCACTAAACCGGGGTAATTTTCTGTATTTTTATGGTCTTCATCCGCCGGCACCGGAAACCGAGTTAACTCAATATTTTCCTTGAGAATTTCCGCATCAATCAACTTATGGCCGCGAAAACGCTCCATAACAAAGGATTTTCCCCGATCCACATGATAAGGGGCTAAGGCCGCATCGCTAGCCCCAGTCGGCAGTTCAATCATTTGTTCCCCCACCCCTGTCGCGTAGAGATTAACACTAGGGCGATCGCGCTGACAAACCCCCTTCACATACCCAATATCATGGCACAGCAGGGAAATATGAAAATGCAGCCAATCCTCCGGAGTCGCCCCCCCCTCCTTAATATGCTTTCCCCGCAAGATTTCTTGACCTACCAACGTAACAAAAATCGTATGTTCCACGTTATGATACAGTGCGTCACTATTGGCAATATTTTCTAAAGCCATTCCCGCCGCCCAAGAAATAATCTCGGAATACTCAGACTTCCAGCCCCCGTAAGTCCGATGATAACCCCGGTTCAGTTGCGTCACAAGATGATCAATTAATAAATTCGTGGACAAAAACATAGGGAATTCCCAGTGAATCGTTAAGGACAGATTCCAGTCAACAACCCCACCGCAAGTTTACGACCTCGGAAGGTTCTCCCTTTAGTTTAACTCAGGGCTTGCCCCGAGTTTCCCCCTTCTTCAGCAAGCCCTATCGAGCCGACCTGTTTCTTGGGGTCGATTTTGTTAAAACAAGGCTCGTACCGTAAACTCATAATCACTCCCCGGCTCCAATTGATAATCCGAACGCTCCAAAAAACGACTCAGGGGTTCTAGAATTAAAGCCCGTCCCAAGGAAGGTTGAATGATTAAGACTCCCTGACGAAAACGCCATTGAAACTGCCACTCGTAGGAAGCGGCACTCACTTCCCCTTCAATTTGTCCTTGTTGCCAAGATTGCCCCGTAATCCGGACATGGGCAGTGGTTTCAGGCAAATACTTAGAACTCACAGGCGGCGTAGTTAAATCGCTACATCAGCCAATCACCATAGCAAATTTCCAAAAAAATTGCCGATCACCTGCTGCACTTTATCATCCAAAATCTCCCAGTCTACCTCTTGGCTTTCATCCAATAAACGGGTATCAATTTCCACTAACTTTTCTTCCAGTGTATCAGTAATTTCGTACTGAATAAAACAGACCTGAAAGCACAGTTCCCATAGGTTTACTCGTACTACTTTATTCTCATGGGTGAGACAGAGTTGATGGCCCGGATAGGGGGTTTCAACCTCTTCATAATGGCTTTGACCCGGAAAGGTGTCCAGTTGCTGGCGGAGGTTGTCCACTACTCGGATTAAGATGGGCTGCATGAGAATTTGGGCTTGTTCCCAGTCTTGAGTTGTGCGGAATTTGGGTTTCATGGTGTGAAGATCGTAAAACTCAGGAGAAACGTCTAGGGTAGAAGGGAATGGGGAAAAGAACAAGACCACAATCGAAGTCAGTCGCTTTTTCTTCTCCCTGAATGTGTCAAGATGAAGTCAAAATAGCTTAAATCAATCGGTCAATGATTGGAAAACTACTAGATGGGCGTTATCAAATTATTCAAACACTAGCGGCGGGTGGGTTTGGTCAAACTTATCTCGCTCAGGATACCCGTCGTCCGGGGCATCCTATTTGTGTGGTGAAACAGTTACACCCAGTCAGTCAAGATCCCCAATTTTTAGCAACAGCGCGCCGACTCTTCACAACGGAGGCGGAAACCTTAGAACGTTTAGGAATGCACGGTCAAATTCCCCGGTTATTGGCTTATTTTGAGCAAGAGGCGGAATTTTATTTAGTTCAAGATTATGTGGAAGGACATCCTTTAACTCAGGAGTTGGTGAAAGGTCAGCGCTGGGAAGAAGGAAAGGTGATCCAACTGTTGCGCGAACTGTTGGAGGTGTTGACTTTTGTTCATGGTCAAAATGTCATACATCGGGATATTAAGCCGGATAATATTTTGCGCTCTGATGGGGATGGGCGTTTGGTGTTGGTGGATTTTGGGGCGGTGAAACAGATTCGCTCTCAAGTAGCCTTGAACCCCTACGGGGCGACGAATACGGTTTCTGTGGGAACTCCGGGCTATATGGCCAGTGAACAGGCGAGGGGCCAGCCTTGTTTTGCCAGTGATTTGTATTCGGTGGGGGTGATTGGGATTCAGGCGTTAACGGGGGTGAGTCCTCAACAGTTTGAGTATGATTCTCAAACCGGGGAGATTGTCTGGCAACGGGATTGTTGTAGTCCGGGTTTGGGGGCGATTTTAGAGCGTTTGGTGGCCTATCATTTTCGGGAGCGTTATCAGTCGGCGGCTGAGGTGCTGACGGTGGTTTCTAATCTTCATGTGACGGCGGCTCCGACAGCCCAGTTGCCTGCGATTGCTCCGCCTCCTCCTTCGCCTACGGTGCCGCCGTTATCCCAACAGGCTACGCTGCCTGTGGCTCCGCTGGAGATGTCGGTTCATCGGGTGTCTCCGGTTAAGACGGCGCGAGGGGGATATTCTCCTGCACCGAAGGGGAAAAAGCCACCGCATCCGGTGTTGTTGCTGTTTTGTTCGGTGTTTGCGGTGATGTTTTCGGTGGCGTTTGGGGCAACGTTGGCCCTCAATCGGTTACAGCCTCAATCTGGGACGGCGAATAATGGACCTCGGCGGTCTAATCCGGTGTTGGATTGGTTTGGGGGGCGTGAGGTGTCTTTTGAACGTCGGCCGACTTGTACGGTGTTGGTGGAGAATGGGTTAAATGTGCGCGATCGCCCTAATGGTCAGATCGTCGGCGGGGTGGAACGGGGGACGGTGTTGAGTCTCACGGGTCGGAAAGCGGACAACTGGGTACAAATTAACGACCCGGTGGAGGGGTGGGTGTCCAGTCAGCCTCAATATGTGACCTGTGATCAGGATTTTACAGCCCCTGTAGCTCGGGAATCCTCTCCTGAGCCTGGGAGTCCTCCTGTGGCTTCTCCTGTCCCAGAAAGACGGGTAGACCAAGGGGGGGAGGTTTTAAGGCGGGCGCAAGAACAGTTTCAAAATGGGGATTTAGCGGGGGCGATTGAGTTGGCGCGTTCGATTTCTCGTCGCAGTGAGGCCTACCGTCAAGCCCAGAATACTATGGCTCAATGGCAACAGGAATGGCAGGTTTTAGAAAGGCGTTATGAGGCGGCCCGACGGGCTTTAGCGGAACGTCGTTGGGATGATGCGATCGCCCACGCCAATACAAATCCGAGTGAGTATGAGTATTGGAAAACTCGCTTTCTCCAGATTGCTAAGGAAGCACGCGATCGCAAGGCCGAACAACAACGCAATGCTACCCCTACCCGGACAACCCCTCGCCCTTCCCCCTCTGACATGATAGAAGATTCTACGGCTTCCCCCTTGGTGGAAAAACCCCAAAAGCCAGAAGAACAAACCGGAGGCTGGATTATTAGTCCTCCTAAACCTACCCCGGAGGAAACAACGCCAACCTTTATTTCCCCTGAACCCATAATTGAGCCGTCAGCACCTCCTTCCACTGTCACACAACCCGAGAGTTCTGACTCGTCTTTTCTTGAACCCTTTTAGCAACGCATTCCCCCACCGGGGAACAATTAATAATTGTTAATTATTAATTATCAATTATCAATTTTCACTTTAGGCAATTCAAACCCCATCTCTTGCACCATCTGCCGCAAGCGTTGCGCTTCCAACAAATTAGAATTTTCTAATAAGGCAATGGCTTTGCTGATATACTCTAACCCCTTCTGAATTTGCCCGCATTTAATCCACACTACGCCTAAATTTTGATAGGCTTCGGCATAGTCCGGTTTCAGCTTAATCGCTTCTTCATAGGCTTGAATGGCATCTTTATAATTCCCTTGGGCTTTTAAAGCAGCACCTAGATTAAAGTAGCCTTTAATAAAACTGGGATCAATGGCGATGGTAGCACCAAAAGCACGCTCTGCCATTTCGTATTCTCCAGCATTTTGGAGTAATGCCCCAAGGTTATTATAAGCCCCTAATTTTAGAGGGGGCATAATGTCTTGAGCTAAGGCCGCTTGATAGTGAATAACGGCTTTATTCCCATCTTGTTGGCGTTGATAGGCATTGCCGAGATGATAGTTTAATTCGTAGAGAACAAGGGGATCAGCATTATAATCTTTCAAGCCCCGTTCTAGTAATTCAATCCCTTGGTCGATTTGTCCCGTTTGAACGTAGAGCGCGCCTAATTTATTGCAGGCATAGGAATCATCGGGATAGTCTTTAATATAAGTTTCCATTGCCTGTTGAGCGCGGCTGAACTTGTCTTTGGCGGCGATCGCACTAGCACTATACCCCGAGTGTAACACCGCGACCCCGGGCAAAGATAGAATTTCCCAATGCTTCTCCTTTTCCATCAGTGCCATCACACTATCATCAATAATGGCATGGTAGGGGCGAGAGAACTTTAACTCCCGATGGTGTCGGAAGAGTCGGGACGTTAAGGAGTAGGGCGTTTGAGTCGCTCCGATTTCTTGCCGGACTAAATTGACCACCAGTAAATTTTCATTTAAAATAGCCACCCGGAGCGGTGCAACAATGGCCGGGTCTAAGGTTTCATCCGCATCCAGAATTAAGACCCAATCCCCCGTTACATACTTGAGGGCTTCATTCCGTGCCGCCGCAAAATCATTACACCACTCAAAGTAATGTACCGTCGCGCCAAATTCTTGGGCAATTTCTGGAGTGCGATCGCTCGATCCCGTATCTAACACCACAATTTCATCCACCGCACCTTTCACACTTTCTAAGCACTGGGGTAAAGATTTTTCCTCGTCTTTGACGATCATGCAGAGGCTTAATTTCATCGTTAAACTGGTTATTAAACAGGGTTGAGCCGTGAACAGATTAAACGTTGAGTTTGACAATCCCACCGTTAAATCAAAGATTATAACGGGAAATCCAAGATTATAATTAGGGTCGGCTGAAAAAGCCCAACGCTAGACTCAACAAGGGAATAGGGAATAGGGAATAGGGAATAGGTAATAGGTAATAGGTGATAGGGAATTTCTCCCCTGCTCCCCTGCTCCCCCGCTCCCGACACCCGTTGAGCGTTTAGGGTGCAACAATCACACAGTTTCGTCCGGCCGCTTTCGCCCGATAAAGCGCCGCATCAGCCGCTTGAATGACCGCAATGGCCGTTGTGCCGTGTTGGGGAAACGCGGCCACACCTAGAGAAGCACTGAGGTTTTCAAAATGTTGACCCTTGTGGCTCAAGTTTAACTGCTCAATAGCGAGGCGTATGGTGTCTGCCCGAGTCTTGGTATTTTCTAAGGAGGACTCCGGTAAAACGAGGGTCATTTCCTCCCCCCCATAACGACAGGCAATATCAGACCCCCGGACATGATGTTTTAGAACTTCTCCCACTGTTTTCAAAACAAAATCCCCCGCTTCATGACCGTAGGTATCGTTAAAGCGTTTGAAATGGTCAATATCAAGCATAATCACCCCGATGGGATGCTGATGTCGTTGAGCGCGTAACATCTCCTGATTAAAGGCTTCTTCAAGATAGCGACGATTAAATAAGCCCGTGAGGGGATCGCGGATACTTTGGTGTTGGAGAGTTTCCCGCAAGTTCAAGTTGGCAATGGCTAGACTTAATTGTTCCGCTACGGTGCGCGCTAATTGTTGTTTGGTATCAGGGAGAGCGCCGGGAGTTTCGCTACTCAGATAAAATAAACCCAATGTTTCCCCTTGAGCAACCATTGGGATACACAACGTAATCCCTAATCCTTCAGGATCGACAATGTGGGAACATCGAGGGCCTGAACGATGAACTCCCACCTCATAAAAGCGACCTCGCCGCAGTCCCCAACAATCTTTAGGATGGAATTCTGGGATTGAGTGTAGATTTTTCCCCCACTGGGCAACATTTTCCACACGATTCCGCGAAGCACAGGTAATAAATAATCCTCCCGAACAGTTAGGGAACAAGGGTTCTACTAAATGGGCGCTAGAGAGACAAGCCTCCTCAACAGTTTGGCAAGCTTGGAGGAAATCGCTCATGTCACTGAGCATGAGCATTTCTTGATTGCGTTGATCGAGGTCTTGTAAGCGTTGTTCTAACTGCTGATTGATCTGTTGGAGTGCCTTTTCCGACTGCCTCAAATTGCTGATATTACGGAAGGTAACGGCAAAACCATCCCCAAGCTTAACGGCAACGATTTCAAACCAGCAGTCAATGCCATCCTGTTGATAGTGAAATTCACGTCTTAAGGGTTCTCCCGAGGTCACGACACGCCTATAGGCATCAAACAGACCGTCGGTTTTATTCCCCGGCATGACCTCTAACAGACGCTGGCCGATCAGTTGATGCCGCGATCGCTTGACTAATTCACAGGCCATAGGATTACTCAACAACCAAACAAAATCAATAATTTCTCCCCCCTTATCCCGCAAAGATTGGAAGGCCATAATACCATCAAGCGAACTGTTCAGAATCCCCACCAATTGGGCTTCAGAGGTTTGTAACGCTTTCTGCATTTCCACCATGGGGGTGATATCCGTCACCAGTTTGACACAGCCGTTATATTGATTCTGCTGATCTAATAGGGGGGTTGAGGAAACCATTGCCCACAGTCCTCTACCATCTTGGCGGCGGAACTTGGTTCGATGTTGATCACTTAAACCTTGATGGCGGTCTTCTAGACAGTTTTGGGCTAGGGAACGATGTTCTGGGTCAATAAACTCTAGGTAGGGTGTTCCTATCATTTCCTGAATGCTATAGCCCAACATCGTGGCCATCTGCCTGTTGGCAAAGCTGGTTTCATCAAGGGCATCCAACACCCAAACTCCCTCTAAGGTGGTTTCAATAATGGTGCGATACTGAGCTTCACTTTGTTGTAGTGCCAGTTGCGCCTGTTTGCGTTCGGTGATGTCGTAGTTAATCCCCGTCATTCGCACCGCCTCCCCTTGGTCATTGTATTGCACCAAGGCCGTGGATTGAATCCACAGTTTCACTCCATCAGGGCGTTGTACACGGAATTCGATATCAAAGCATTGTTCGCCATTGAGGGCATCTTGAAGGGCGGTGGCAATGGAGAAACGATCATCGGGATGGACTAAATCAGCCCAGTCTTCATAGAGGACTTTTCGGCCTAAATCTTGTAGCCCAAACAGTTCATACATCCGGTCATCCCAAGTAACATTACTGCTAAAATCCCAGTCCCATGTGCCGATTTTCCCGGCTTCTAGAGCAAGGGAGAGACGGGTGGAGAGATTCTGAAGTTGGGCTTTGGTTTCCTGACGATCTGTAATATCTCGGACGGCGGCATAGATTAAATCTCCCATGGGGACGGAACACCACTCTAGCCAACGATAGGAACCATCTTGGCAACGGTAACGGTTAGTAAAGTTCAGGACTTTTTCCTGATTTTTTAAATGCCCAAAAGCGTCTATTGTGGCTTGGCAGTCGTCGGGGTGTACATAGTCCATAAATTGCGCCCCTTCTAATTCGGCTAGGGGATAACCGAGGGTTTGTTCCCATTGAGGATTGAGGCGCACAAAACGACCTTGAGCGTCGGCGATACAAAATAAATCGGCTGTGACGGAGAAAAAATGGTCTAATTCTTGGGTTTTGTTTTGCAGGGCAATTTCTGCCTGTTTACGAGCGCTGATGTCTTTCATGAAGCAGCGATGACCGATGATTTCCCCCTGATCATCGTAGTCGGCCATCATAATCACTTGTTTATAGAATACAGACCCATCTGGCCGAATTCCCCGGGCTTCTGCTTCGACTTTGCCCGTTTCTAACATCATGTGATATTGGGCTTCTAAGTAGGGGAGATCGTCGGGGTGAACGGTTTTGGTCCAAAGTTGACCGATCAGGTCTTGGGGGTCATAGCCACAAATCTGGGCGTAGGCTGGGTTAACTTGTTGATAATAACCTGCCCGGTCTAGTTGTGAAACTCCCACTAAGGCGTTTTGGAGGGCTTGGTTTTGTTGGGAGAGTTGCGCATTGGCTTGGGCAAGTTCTGAGGTGCGCTGGGCGACTTCGGTTTCTAATTCTTGTTTAGCTTGTTGTAATTCGGCAATGAGGGCGGCTTGATTGATGGCAATGCCGACTTGAATGGCAATTTGTTGTAAGCCCTGAATTTCTGCGGTTTCCCAAGGGCGGGGGTGGCGACAATGATGGGCGATTAATAGACCCCAGAGTTGTGGCCCTTTAAAGAGGGGAATGGCTAATTTGGCTTGGACTTGGAGACGCTCTAGAAACTGACGATAGCAAGGTATGAGGTCGGCGGTGCTGAGGTCGGCGATCGCAGAAAATTGATGATCGTCATGAAAGTGTATGGGGGGAGTAAAGCATTGATCCTGAATCTGACATCCCACTAATGACCATTGAGGATCGGCGACTTTCTCCACGCTAACGGTTCGGGAGTTCAGTTGGTAGATCAAAACGCGATCGCACCCTAACAACTTCTGCACTTCATCGGTCGTAGTCTGAAGAATCTCCTCTAAGTCCAACGCCTGACGAATGCGCAAGGCCACTGTTGCCATCAAATGATCCCACTCCAAACGTGCTTGATGGCTGATCCGCAGTTGCTGACAGTCTGATATTCCTAGATTTTCTTCTGAGGAAGAATTAAAATCCAATGACTCTGAATGATTCATTTGCCCCTCCATCAACCCATTCAAAACTCCCAAGAAGGACACAAAACCCCCAAGCCATTATAAAGACCCTTCCCCAACCACCATCTAATCTGATTTTTGATGGTTAGCAACTGAAGATTATGCGCGAACTGCCCCACTGCCAAGGCAATAGGGAGTTCCTAGGAATCCTCTTAAATTTTAACATTCTTGGGAAAGCTCTTGGGGCTTGGGCGACATTGAAGGGTGGTGCATCAAGACTATAGCCATCTTGACGAGTTAAGCAGGAATGTCCTTTGGTAATAGGGAATAATTAGGGCTTGCTGAATAACTTGGGGAGCAGGGGAGAGGGGGAGCGGGGGAGCGGG
>NZ_JAIHOM010000107.1 GCF_026130165.1 Spirulina subsalsa FACHB-351
TGCATCTCAATCCTTTGGACTTGAGACTTTTTAGGCTTGAGTTTGAAATCGTAGGTCATCGTTATCATGCTCCCATTATAACACACTTAATAAAACTGGCAAGGCTCATTAAGTGTTGACGCTTCGCCGGTTACATACTGTTTTTCTTTTCATCCCCGTCCTAAAGTATCGGGGCTTTCAAGAAAACATGATCGGTAAATTGGGTTTATAACCGATGCGGAAGGTGTAGTGTCTAGAATCCCCAGCCCGGGTGATTAAACCTAATTCTGTGAAAGGACAGTTTAGGGAATCTTCGCCTTTCCATTTTTGGGGGGATTGTTCCACATACATCCGCAAAATGCAGCTAATATCTTTGCGCAGGGAGGAGTCGGCTATGCGGGGGGCTAGGCGATCGCGTTCATCACTCAATTGATTCAATAAATCCTCGCTCGTAAATTCTGCTGAACGGAACTGATTAAACATGAACTTCCACGCCGTCGCATCACAAGGAGTTTCTAGCAATTTCCAATGGAGCAACCACAATGAGGCCGGATCTTCTAAGTAACTATCCCATCCTTGTTCCCCTAACAATTGTTGACCAAAATCTGTTGGCTGATCGTCTTCGAGAACCTTAAAGGCATGACACCAATAGCGGATCGATTTGACCATATTTTTCCCTACCCCCAGTTTCACTGGAGCATCTTCTCGTAGGAAAATACGATCCTCTTCCAGCGTCCGATCAAACCCTTTTTTTAACCAACCAAAGCGAGGGGCAAAGGTTTCATGACGGGCAAAGGCGATCGCATCCAAGGGACTTGCTAATGCCCGATTTGACGGTTTTGTGCTTGTTCTACCCATTTTCTACAATTAACCTAGGTGTGGACTGGCTCTCCTGTTTGAGGAAAATTGCCCCCTTCTCCTTCTGTGTGCATTCTATTGTACTGGCAAGAGAGACATTAGGGCTTGCTGAATAGGTCTGTAAGCACTGTTAACCCTATACATTCCCCGGGTTCAGGTTTTTTCAGGTATGAACCACAAAGACACAAAGGACACAAGATTTACCTTTTTCCGACTCCCCCTCTCTCCTCTGAGAAGTGAGAATTGAGAGTTCTCCTCTCTCCTCTCTCCTCTCTCCCCTATTCCCTTGTTGCCTCCAGCGTCTGGTTTGATTCAGCCAGCACGAGTTAACAGGGTTTGGGTGGTGGATTCTCCGAGTTGACGGATACGGGAGAGGGATACTTTGGCTAAAACGGCTGCGATTAAAGTATGGGTGAGTAAAGATAAACCAATGGTTAAAGAACTGGCTGAATCTAAATAAACCCAAGGTAAGGAGGAAAACTGCCAAATTCCCTGATTGTCATACCAATAGTTTCCCCCTCCCAAGATGCTTAAGAGTAGGGGAGGGAAGAATAAAATACTGCTATTGATGACAAATGCCCAAAGATGGGGTTGTTTGAGACGGTAGAGAAAAATATGTTGGGTAATACTGGCGTAAATGAGCAGCCACAAGGCATAAAAGGCAACCCCTGCGACGACGACTAGGAGTTTGGGGGCAACGTTGGGGGTGGCGACGAGGGAGATATGAGGCCACATGAGCCACAGCCAAGGGAGGAAGAAGACAACGGCGATGAGGAGTAAAAGTGCGATCGCCCCTAATGCCGGACTTTTTTCCCCTTCTAGCCACTCCACAAGTCTAGACTCGCGATTTTGATGATGATAGCGCGCCCAATCGATGGCGGTTTGTCGTCGTGGGGTGAGGGTTAAAATCGCCCACACGAGGAAGAAGGTGTTCATGAAGATTAAGAGGAAAAATGTCCAAAATAGATCATCTAGGTATAAATCCCCCTCAAAAACCCCTGTAGGCACTAAGACTAACCCTAAAAAGACGATCTGAAACGATAGCATCAAACCATACCATTGACGCTTATTCAATAAACTGCCGTTAGGATTGCGGAAACAACGCTCAATCATACGGCCTAACCATTTTGTCCAGAATAGGGCATTGGTGAGCAAAAAGAGGGCTAACAGGAGCGGGTTAGAACCAATGGGGAGACGATAAAAATGGAGCATCCTTAAAAAGGTTTGGGGAGTATCCACTGCGATCGCAGGATCGAACCAAGGTGAGGTTGAATTAAATAAACTGAAGGCTTCCGGCATCAAGGCATGACACCAAGCAAAGGGATTCAAGAGGTGAAAGATCATCATGGCACTGGATTCCGGTTGGTAGTCCATTAAACTACTGAACATGAAACTTAGTGCGATCGCCATGCCAAAAGCCCCCCCGATGGGCTGAAACCCCTTAAACCCCACCTGATGGAACGTCTGAGACAATAAACCCACCAAGATTCCCCCTGTGAGGAAGAAACCACACCCCCCAATACACACCCCATAAAACAGCAATAGCACCCCCAAGGGAATCCCAGAGAGTTGGGCTAACCCAAGATGCAGGGGTAAGGCACAAGCCAGCCCTAAGTACAATAAAACTGGCACCCCCAACAACTTCCCGATCATTAACTGCCCGGTGGATTGGGGACACAAACGGAGAAAGGTCAGGGTGCCTTTTTTCTCTTCTTGTTCCAGATTGTTAATGAGCAGATAAACCCCCCCAACTAACAAAATCACTAAACTGATCAGGGTTAAGGCTACAAACCAATGGGGGTAATGTTCAGTCCACCAGAAAGCGGTATTAATGCTCTCACGGGGACAAAAGGCGGTGAGTTGGGAAATTTGATCCTGGACTTGGGTCATTTGAACCGATAGCGCGTCCAGTTTTGCCGGATCTGGCTGACCGACAGCGTAAGCTTGATTGAGTTGCTCATTTAAGACAGTATTTCGTTGTTTCAGGGCGATCAGTTGATGCAAGGCGGGGCTACTCGCCTGACAATAGGGGGAGTCTTGTTCAACGGCACCGATGAAGTTCTCAAAGCGTTGCCACGCCAGCAAAATCAAGAACAATTGTCCCATCAATGAAGCCCCCACCGCTAACAGGATATTACGCGGTTTTAAGCGACCTCTCAGTTCCCGCAACAGTTGAGGATTCCAGTCTCCCAGCCAATCTAACCATCCTTCGAGCATCGGCTTGTCTCCCTCGGATCAAATCGTGAATGTGATAGCGCAATTTGGCATAACTCCAACGCCACGGGGACTCATTCCAGAAAATTCTAAAACTTTTGAGGAGTTGTGCTACACCGATTTGACCCATAACTCCGCCCAAAATCTAAAGAAAATATGATATTTATTTCAGAATTGTTGTTATTTTTTAACAAAAAATTAATATTTTGGAATTTCATGGCAATTTGTGAATCATGAGACGTTGCAAATCGAGGAGATACGCTACAATGCCTTGACAGAACCATCTAATAGCGAACAAGCAAAGATTGCTCGGGTTGAGATTGATTGGTTAGGGATTGATTGATGTGACTACTATGGGGAACAGTTATGAAAAAATGTAGAATTTTGCCCCACTTTCCCTTAATTGAGTGTTTATATGGGAAATAGTGGGTAAATTAGAGGATTAGCAGAGGTCAAGGACGATATGGCAAAAGAAAAGGAAACCGTTCCCATTTCACTCATTACATTAACCTTGGGAATTGCCGTCACAGGGATTAGTTTTTGGTACGGTCAAAACAATGGCTTATTACCGGAACAAGTCTCAGAACAAGCTCCCTTGGTGGATGATTTTTTCCAAGTGATGGTAACAATTGGGACAGCACTCTTTTTATTAGTAGAAGGGGCGATTGTCTTCATAATGATTAAATTTCGGCGCAAAAAGGGAGATGAAACCGATGCGCCCTATGTGGAAGGAAACTTACCCCTAGAAATTTTTTGGACGGCCATTCCGGCCTTCATTGTGATTGGTTTAGGAATCTACAGTGTGGATGTCTATAGCCAAATGGGGGGATTTGATGCCATTGGGTCTGGCATTGCCCATAATCACAGCCATCATTCTGTGGAGATTGCCAGTTTACCGGGCAGTGAGGCTAATTTATTGATGGCCGAAGGAGATAACCGGGAATATGGTATGGGAGCCACCCCAGTAGAGGGAAAGTTACCCCCAGATTTAACGGTGAATGTAACGGGGATTCAATACGCTTGGCTGTTTAACTATCCTGACACCGGAATTGTGGCGGGGGAACTCCATGTCCCCGTAGGTAAGGATGTTCAGCTAAGCATTGAAGCCCAAGATGTGATTCATTCGTTCTGGTTGCCCCAATTCCGCATTAAACAAGATGCCATTCCGGGTGAGAAAACCCTATTGCGCTTTGTGGCGACTCAAACCGGACATTATCCCGTCGTTTGTGCGGAGTTGTGCGGGGCCTATCATGGCGCGATGCGGACGGAGGTGATTGTTCACAACCAAGAGGAATATAACCAGTGGGTGGCGGAGAATCAAATCGCCGCGGTGCCGGATTTGAATAAGGCTGTAGCGGTGCAACAGGAGCGTTCTGATGGGGCGTTTCTAGAGCCTTTTGTGGAACAGATGGGGGTGAATGAACACACTGTGACCGCGTTGCAACATCTGCACTAGGGTCTGTCACTCCCACGATTAACGAACAACAGTAGCAATCATTAACTCATGACACAAGCTGAATTACCGTTACATACACCACCAAGTCAGTCACAGGGTCATCAGCACCCGGAAAAGTGGTCTTGGTATCATTATTTTTGGTACAACACCGATCATAAGGTGATTGGGATTCAATATCTGGTCACGTCTTTTCTGTTTTATTTAATCGCTGGGGTGATGGCGCTCTTTATGCGAGCGGAATTATCAACCCCGGATGTTGATTTGCTTTCCCCGGAGTTATATAACGCCTTTTTGACCAACCACGGAACAATGATGATCTTTTTCTGGGTTGTTCCGGCGGCTATTGGGGGGTTTGGGAATTACTTGATTCCCTTGATGATTGGGGCGAAGGATATGGCGTTCCCGAATTTGAATGCGATCGCCTTTTGGTTAAACCCCCCGGCTGGATTATTACTCATGATCAGCCTATTTTTTGGCGGCGCTCAATCGGGCTGGACTTCCTACCCTCCCTTGAGTTTGATTACCAATAATGTGGGTCAGTCCCTCTGGATTTTAGCCATTGTCTTGGTGGGGAGTTCCTCCATTATGGGGTCGGTGAACTTTTTGGTCACGATCTTTAAAATGCGCGTCCCTGATATGACTTGGGATAACTTACCCCTGTTTTGTTGGGCAATGGTGGCCACTTCGATTTTAGCCCTGTTTTCTACCCCCGTGTTAGCGGCGGGTTTAGTCCTGTTGTTGTTTGACATTAACTTTGGGACAGGGTTCTTTCGCCCAGAAATGGGGGGAAATGTAGTGGTTTATCAGCACTTGTTTTGGTTTTATTCCCACCCGGCCGTTTATTTGATGATTCTGCCCATTTTCGGCATCATGTCGGAAGTCATTCCTACCCATGTTCGTAAGCCGATTTTTGGTTATAAAGCGATCGCCTATTCCAGTCTGGCCATCTGTATTGTGGGGCTATTCGTCTGGGTTCACCATATGTTCACCAGTGGCACCCCCCCCTGGATGCGGATGTTTTTCACCATCTCCACCCTGATTGTCGCCGTTCCCACCGGGGTTAAAATCTTTAGCTGGGTCGCAACCCTCTGGGGTGGCAAAATCCGCTACACCTCCCCCCTACTCTTTGGAGTCGGTCTATTAGCCATGTTCGTGTTTGGGGGACTCAGTGGAGTAACATTAGGTACCGCCCCCTTTGACCTCCATGTTCACGATACCTATTATGTCGTGGCGCATTTCCACTATGTGTTATTCGGCGGTTCCGTGTTTGGCATCTATGCGGCCATATATCACTGGTTCCCCAAAATTACCGGGCGGATGTATAACGAAACCCTCGGTCGGATTCACTTTGTTTTGACCTTCATTGGGGCCAATTTAACCTTTTTACCTATGCACGAATTGGGCTTAAAAGGGA
Organism: Spirulina subsalsa FACHB-351; assembly: GCF_026130165.1. GTDB lineage: Bacteria > Cyanobacteriota > Cyanobacteriia > Cyanobacteriales > Spirulinaceae > Spirulina_A > Spirulina_A subsalsa_A. The sequence continues at coordinate 5,922 of NZ_JAIHOM010000107.1, forward strand.
TGCCTCGGCGCATTGCCATGTATGACCCCCAATTCACCACCATTAATCAGATTTGCACCTATGGCTCCATGTTATTGGGCTTTTCCGTGTTGCCGTTCATGGTGAATATGGTTTGGAGTTGGATGAAAGGTCAACCGGCCGGGCGGAATCCTTGGCGCGCTTTAACCTTGGAGTGGCAAACCACCTCCCCTCCGGCCATTGAAAACTTCGATGAGGACCCCATTCTCTGGGCTGGCCCCTATGACTATGGCATTGATACCCAAGGTGCCGAAGAGGAAACCGTCGAGGAAATGCTGGAAGAAGTGAAAGCGGAAGTGAGTTAAGGCGGAATTTCTGACCCCGTAGGTTGGGTGGAGCGAAAGCGAAACCCAACAAAACCCCCACCTCATGGGCGGATGCAATGGGCGGATGCGATGGGCGGATGCGATGGGCGGATGCGATGGGCGGATGCGATGGGTGGATGCGATGGGCGGATGCGATCCGCCCCTACGGGGAATAATTCATCAATCACAGGAGATGTTTTTAAAATAACAAAATCCTTCAAAAAATTAGGCTAAATTAGCCCAATTCTATCGCTCAAAATTGCCGTAAATTTCACAAGGAAAACAGAGTATGACCACAATCATTGATGCTTCAAAAAATGGCGGTAAACCCGTTGCTCATGGGGAAAGTCATGGGGAACACCCGGATTATCGCTTATTTGGCCTACTCATCTTTTTAGCATCAGAATCCCTGATGTTTGGGGGCTTATTTGCCTCCTATTTAATCTATAGAGCCTCTACCACAACTTGGCCACCGGAAGGAACAGAAGTGGAGTTATTACTCCCCGCCATTAACACGATTATTCTGATTTCCAGTAGTTTTGTCATTCATCAAGGTGATAGCGCCATTAAGAAAAATAATGTGGGGGGGATGCGCTTTTGGTATGTCGCCACAGCTTTGATGGGAATTGTCTTTTTGGGGGGACAGGTTTATGAGTATTTGAATCTGGGTTATGGCCTCTCAACTAATGTTTTTTCCGGCTGTTTTTATGTGATGACAGGCTTTCATGGCCTCCATGTATTGGTGGGGGTTTTACTGATTTTAGGAGTAGTTTGGCGATCGCGCCGTGAGGGACATTACAACGAGTCCAAACATACCGGGGTAGAGATGGCGGAGATTTACTGGCACTTCGTCGATATCATCTGGATTGTTTTATTCGCCCTGCTGTATATCCTCACCCGTCTTTAATCCTTAGTTAGCTTTGAGAGACTATGACAGAATCGGTATTAAAACCCCAAACCTCGCTGACAACTTCCCCAGAGGTGACGCAACCTCGGGATAAAATTCGCCGTTTAGTCTGGAAAATGGCGATCGCTACCTTTCTACTCATGGCCGTGGGCAGTGCTACCCGGGTGATGAATGCGGGATTAGCTTGTCCCGATTGGCCCCTGTGTTACGGGCAGTGGATTCCCTCCCAACAGATGAATCTACAAGTTTTTCTGGAGTGGTTTCATCGCCTAGACGCAGCCTTAATCGGCTTTAGTGCGATCGCCCTCCTAGGACTCTCCCTCTGGTGGCGGCAACGTCTCCCCCGTTGGGTCCCCTGGGCCTCCACCTTTGCCCTCGCCCTCATCCTCTTTCAAGGGCTACTCGGCGGCCTCACCGTCACCCAACTCCTCCGCTTTGACATCGTAACCGCCCACCTCGGCACCGCCCTCCTCTTCTTCTCCACCCTCTTAGTGATGGGGTGTCTCCTCCTGCCCCAACAAGGAACCGGAGTGGGGAAAAAACTGCCCTGGGTGAGTGGTATAGCTGCCCTGTTGATTTACCTGCAAAGTCTCCTCGGGGGTTTAGTCGGGTCCCGGTGGGCTTTGCACCAATGTCTAGCAGGTTCTCAACTTTGTGCCGTGATGTATAGCCATCTTGTGGGAGTCATTCCCGCCACCCTTGCCACCCTCACCCTCGTGATTCTGGCCTGGCGCACTCCAGCCTTACCTCGTGGTTTACGAGTCCTTGCCCAAATTACGGCGGCCTTACTGCTCTTACAAATTCTCCTCGGTGTTGGCACCTACTACCTCCACCTACAAGTTGAACCTCTCACCATCTCCCACCAAGCCATCGGGGCCGCCTTACTGGGTAGTCTCGTTTGCTTCACTGTCTTGGGGATTCGCAATGGTCAACTCCCGCAACCGTAAATAACAGAATGGGGGAGCAGGGGAGCAGGGGAGCAGGGGAGCAGGGGAGCAGGGGAGCAGGGGAGAAATTATCAATTATCTATTACCTATTCCCTATTCCCTATTACCTATTCCCTATTCCCTATTCCCTATTCCCTATTCCCTATTACCTATTCCCTATTACCGACTCCCGATTGGGCGCTAAAGCGCAACTACGAACCCGACTCCGCGAGTTATATGCCTAACGGCACGCTCCGCGCACAGCAAGCCCTAATTATCAACTATCAATTTTGTACCCTAGAACAAGGAAAAGAACTGAATGATTGGGACCAGTTACTCGCCCAGACACGAGAATGTTTTAGATGTTCTCAAAAGTTACTACCAACTGACCAAACCTCGGATTATCCCCCTGCTGCTGATTACCACAGCGGCCGCCATGTGGATGGCTTCCGAGGGACAAGTTGACCCTTTTCTCCTCTTTATCACCTTGTTAGGGGGAACACTGGCGGCGGCTTCTGCCCAAACCCTGAACTGTATTTATGATCAAGATATTGACTACGAAATGGTGCGGACGCGGAAACGTCCCATTCCTTCGGGTCGTGTTCAGCCCCGTCATGCGTTTATTTTTGCGATCGCCCTAGGAGTCCTCTCTTTTACCCTCTTTGCCCTCTTCGTCAATCTTTTGAGTGGATTCCTCGCCCTGTCTGGTATCGCCTTTTATATGGTCATCTACACCCATTTCCTGAAGCGTCATAGCACCCAAAACATTGTCATTGGTGGGGCGGCCGGGTCTATTCCTCCCCTCGTGGGCTGGACTGCCGTCACCGGGGAACTCGCTTGGCCCGCTTGGCTACTCTTCGCCCTGATCTTCCTCTGGACTCCCCCCCACTTCTGGGCTTTAGCCCTGATGATTCGCGATGACTACGCTCAGGTAAATATTCCCATGTTGCCCGTCATTGTGGGGGAAGAAAAAACCGTTCAACAGATTGGTTTATATACCCTGTTGGTGGTGCCTTGTAGCTTCTTGTTGATTTATCCCTTGGGAGTGTCTGGTGTTGTTTACGGCACCATTGCCGCCCTGTTAGGGGTGATCTTTCTCCGCAAAGCTTGGCAACTCTATCAAGCACCGACGGATAAAGAATTAGCCAAATCGATGTTTAAATATTCCATCTTGTACATGATGCTCCTTTGTACGGGGATGGTGGTAGATAGCTTACCTGTTACCCATCAGGCGATCGCCTTTTTAACTCACACGGGCCTGAGTTAGGTATTGTCTAGGGAGGGCTTGCTGAAAAAGCCCAACGCTAGACTCAACAAGGGAATTGATAATTGATAATTGACAATTCCCTGCTCCCGACTCCCAAAACACCAAAAGGGGACAAGATTCACTCTTGTCCCCTTTCTCAGGAAAAACCTTGATTTTGGTCATTTGTGGCTTATTTCGTCGCCAATTCCACCACTTTGGTAAAAGCTTCGGGATCCACTACCGCTAACTGAGCCAGCATTTTACGATTTAGTTGAATATTGGCTTGTTTTAGCTTGTTCGTCAGTTGGCTGTAGCTAATACCATGTTGTCTAGCCGCCGCATTAATGCGTACAATCCACAGACGACGAAAATCCCGTTTCCGTTTGCGGCGATCGCGATAAGCATTCCGCAAGGCTTTCATCACCTGTTGGTTCGCGGTGCGGAACAGTTTAGAATGAGAACCTCTAAACCCTTTGGCGAGTTTGAGGATTTTTTTACGACGTTTCCGGGCAACATTGCCCCTTACTACTCTTGTCATAGCAGTTGATTAGGGTTTTCGATAAGTTAAATTTGGGCAACAACAGGCTAGATCAGTGCAACTCTGAAACTAGGCTCTTGACAATCAATGGGTCATTGATTACATATAGGGCAACATCAGACGCACATTCGGCTCATCTGACTCGCTGACTAAAGACAACTGGGACAGGCGGCGATATTTTTGTTCAGAGCTTTTATGTTGCAGTAAGTGGTTTTTCCCCGCCTTGCGACGGCGAATCTTGCCGCTTCCAGTCGCTCTGAACCGCTTGGCTGCCGCTCTACGGGTTTTTAGTTTAGGCATGAATTCGCTTCGATTCTACTTATTCGACACAATTCACCATCATAGCGCGATCCTTGCTCAACAGGCAAGTCCTTTCTGGTGGGGAATTGATAATTGATAACGGCTAGGGGAGCGGGGGAGTCAGGTTCGTAGTTGCGCTTGGGCGCCAAATCAGGAGTCGGGAGAGCGGGAGAGCAGGGGAGCAGGGGAGAGGATTCCCGATTCCCGACTCCCGACTCCTTTCTCCCCTCTGAAATTGAGCATTGAAACGACACTAAAACTACTCTTCTTCCACGTCACTTTCAACAGAATCCCTCACAGATTCTGAAGACTGACTCACCGTTAGCACGTCCAATTTACCATCTTTCTCTGCTCCTACAGGAGTAGGTACTTCTATTTCAGTTTCTAGGGATAATTCAGCCTGAATATCTGGCACATTCGGCACAGAATCAGCACTTTCTGTTACAACGTCTTCCTCCACCGACTCTGATTCTGTCGCCACTTCCAGATCCGAATCCGCTAACAATTCAGAGGGGGGACTAACTTCTGTTAATTCTAGGTCTACCGTTTCATCAACCTTGCCATTTTTTTCATAGGAAACATCATCCCAATAATCAAATAGCCGTTGAAAATCTCGCTCATCATTAAAGCGGTTAAAAATGATCTCCGTGCGGGCTAATTCTTGATACTTACTGGGATAAAGATAAATGGCCTCATCTAAAGCGCGTACCGTTCCCCGTAAATCATCCACCATACCATAACAAATGGCCAACTCATACCAAGCTGCATCCTCATCCGGGCGCACCTTGACGGCTTGTTCATAACTGTTAATCGCGGCGGAAAAATTGCCCAAATGTTTGAACATTTTGGCACATTGATATAATGCCCAATAATCCCGAGGCTTGGCTTGTACCGCTTGTTCGTAACTCCAGAGGGCTTTTTCAAGTTCCCCCCCTTGGCGGAAGGCATCCCCACGACGGTACGAAGCCCAATAGTCTCCCGGACGCAATTTTAGCGCTCGATCAAAACAAGCGATCGCCTGCTCCGGATTCCCCCAACGTCGCCAGGCTTCCCCTTGACGGTAATGACTCCAATAATCATCGGGCTGAATTTCAATTGCTTTCCCAAAGTAGGCGATCGCATTTTCATATTCCGCCAACTCATCCAAGCTGATACAACCCAAACTATACCAAGCCCAGTAAGCCTTTTCGTCTAACTCTACCGCAATTTGATAGCTTTCTACAGCCTCTGCATACTGCTCTAATTCTTCTAATACCGTGCCTCGGCGATACCATGACCAAAAATCCTCGGGGTTGCAGGCGATCGCCTTATCATAATAAACTAATGCCTCGTCATAGCGCCGCCGATCTCGCAACGCTTCACCTTGCTGATACAAAGCTTTATAACTATCCGGTCTGCTTTCCAACGGCCTAAAAATTGTGCTAGTCATAAAATAACAGTCACCGTAATAATTTTACCCAATCTCTAATCATACGTTGCAAGCAACCCCTAATTATTTTTTATTTTTGCAACGGGCTGCTGTCAACTCAAAATTCCCCATGTTACCCAGTGATTTACTCAGTTATCGCCTGCGCGGTGAAACCATTATTCCCAAGCGTTTAACCCTAGATGATGCAACAATTGCGATCGCTAATGAACAAATCGAATGCTTCCAGAATTGCCTAGGAAAAACCCAAGGAGAATTAGACAAACAACTCCATGATTTAGAAGGAGACAGTCCCAATTATCGCACCAAACGCGGTCTGGCTCATCTACTTAAGAATAGTTTTAGCACCTTTGAAATTGTCAGTCCATTGGAGCCCCAACTACTGAGACAGCGCGTCTTTACCGAAGCAGCCAAAACCCCCCCTCTTCCTCATCAACGTAACAATACCTTACAAACCCTCTGCTCTACCCTCTCCCAAGAATTGAACCGAGAAGTCCTGCCTAGTGACATCTTACAAGGACTCTATGCAGACTTACAAGAAAACCGTATTTTAACCCAATTTGAAGCCCCTGATCCCAGCACTCTCATTCATCGTTATAACCTCTCACAAGTCCAAGGTATTTTTTATCGTGCCAGTCAAGTGATATTAAACGCACACCGCAACGTTCCGGGAGAATATAAGCTCTTATTTCGCTATTTAAAACTCTTTCAATTGATGTTTTATATTGAGGGAGATGTCGATCATGGTTTTACCATTTCCTTAGATGGCCCTACCAGTTTATTTAAATCTAGCACCCGCTACGGATTAGCCTTTGCTAAAATGATTCCCGCCCTTCTCCATGTGACAAAATGGAGTTTAAAAGCTACCTTAGAGCAGAAAGATCAATATACCGGAGCAACCAAAAAAGGCTATTTTAGTTTAGATGATCAATGTGATTTAGTGAGTCATTATTCTCGGGGTAAAACCTATGATAGTATGTTAGAGGAAGCCTTTGCCAAACGGTGGGAAAAGACCAAAACCGACTGGATTTTAGAGCGAGAGGTGAACCTAGTCCCTATCCCCGGAAGTGTAATGATTCCCGATTTTCGCCTTGTTCATCCCGACGGACGAGATTATATTTTGGAAATTATTGGCTTTTGGCGGCCGGATTATTTACGCAAGAAGTTTTATCAAGTTCGTCATGCAGATGTGGATAATTTAATTTTAGCCATTTCCGAGCGTTTAAATTTAGAAAAGTCTGGGATTAAAACCAGTGAAGTTCCCGCTAGAGTCATTTGGTTTAAGGACAAGTTAAACCCCAAAGCGGTTTTAGAAATTATTGAATCCTGAACTCATGTAATTCGTAGGTTGGGTGAAGCGACAGCGCAACCCAACAAATTTTTACCCACTCCTATGATCTTATTCTCAAATTTAATTCCCACCAACAACCCGATTTCTGGTCATAATGCGTTCACTAAACTATGGTCACAGAAACCGGGTTTCTTGCATCCCCTCGTTTTCCAGCGACTTCTTAACAGAAACTCGGTTTTTTATTGGGGAGTTGAATGTTTATCTCCTGATGGGGGTGTTGGGTTGCGCTATCTCACCCAACCTACGAATCTAGGAGTTTGAGGGAAATTTCTCTACTCTAGCTATCTAGAAACCGGGTTTCTTGCATCCCCTCGTTTTCCCCGCTACTTCCTAACAGAAACCGGGTTTCTTATTGGGGAGTTGAATATTTATCTCCTAATGGGGGTGTTGGGTTGCGCTGGCGCTTCACCCAACCTACGAATCTAGGAATTTGAGGGAAATTTTTCTGCCCTAGCTATCTAGAAAACGGGTTTCTTGCATCCCCTCGTTTTCCCCGCTACTTCTTAACAGAAACTCGGTTTCTGATTGGGGAGTTGAATGTTTATCTCCTAATGGGGGTGTTGGGTTGCGCTGGCGCTTCACCCAACCTACGAATCTAGGAATCTGGGGTAAATCTCTCTACTCTAGCTATCTAGAAAACGGGTTTCTTGCATCCCCTCGTTTTCCCCGCGACTTCTTAACAGAAACCCGGTTTCTTATTGGGAAGTTGAATGTTTATCTCCTGATGGGGGTGTTGGGTTGCGCTATCTCACCCAACCTACGAATCTAGGAATCTGGGGTAAATCTCTCTACTCTAGCTATCTAGAAAACGGGTTTCTTGCATCCCCTCGTTTCCCCGCGACTTCTTAACAGAAACCCGGTTTCTTATTGGGGAGTTGAATGTTTATCTCCTAATGGGGGTGTTGGGTTGCGCTGGCGCTTCACCCAACCTACGAATCTAGGAATTTGAGGGAAATTTTTCTGCCCTAGCTATCTAGAAAACGGGTTTTTTGCATCCCCTCGTTTTCCCGCGACTTCTTAACAGAAACCCGGTTTCTTATTGGGGAGTTGAATGTTTATCTCCTGATGGGGGTGTTGGGTTGCGCGCTTCGCTTCACCCAACCTACGAATCTAGGGATTTGAGGGAAATCTCTCTACCCTAGCTATCCTAGAAACCGGATTTTTTGCATCCCCTCGTTTTCCCGCTACTTCTTAACAGAAACTCGGTTTCTTATTGGGGAGTTGAATGTTTATCTCCTAATGGGGGTGTTGGGTTGCGCTGGCGCTTCACCCAACCTACGAATCTAGGAATCTGGGGTAAATTTCTCTACTCTAGCTATCTAGAAACCGGGTTTCTTGCATCCCCTCGTTTTCCCGCGACTTCTTAACAGAAACCCGGTTTCTTATTGGGGAGTTGAATGTTTATCTCCTGATGGGGGTGTTGGGTTGCGCGCTTCGCTTCACCCAACCTACGAATTATTCGGAATTACTCTTTACGGGTTTGTTGGGTTGCGCTGGCGCTTCACCCAACCTACGAATTTACGAATCTGGGGGGAACCTCTCCCCCAAGATTCCCTAAAAAAAAGCAAAGATCCCCACGGTTGGGAATCTTTGCCCTTAAACTAAAAGACGGGTAAGGTCTGAGAGAGTGATAGTTAAAAACTATCCCATCCAATGACCTGCTTTTTGACCAACTTCTAGCGGTGAGTGTTCACGTCTAGAAAGCAACAAAAAGCCGGAATCCTAACCCTGCCATTTTGTCTCTGCTTTTTGCCCCCAAAATCCCTCATGCTTTGTAACCGTAACATCACCTAAAACCTGAGTTTGACAGGCTAAACGTAAGTTGCTCTTGCTACTATGGGGAGGTAAAGAAAGACGGAACTTTTCTTTTCCTTTCGGTTCGGAGACTTCTCCTTGTACTTCTACCGCACAAGTTCCACAACTGCCAAACCCTAAGCAGTTAATGACTTTTGCACCCTCATTGTACAAATCAACGCCATTGCTTAATAAAACTTTGCGGAGATTGGCTCCGGTTTCACAGGTAAAGGTTTTTCCCTGAGCAGATACAGTAGGCATAGTGTTAATTTGTCCTCAAAAAAAACGTTCTAAACTGTACAAGTTGTCAAGTCAGCTTTACATATTGTTACAATTATAGCGAGAATTTTCCATGATGAGCAGTAATCAGCTTTGGATTTACGACACCACCTTACGAGATGGCGCACAACGGGAAGGGATTGCCCTGTCTATTGAAGATAAATTGAAGATTGCCCGCAAACTGGATAAAATGGGCGTTCCTTTTATTGAGGGGGGATGGCCGGGGGCGAATCCCAAGGATGTCCAGTTTTTCTGGCGCTTGAAAGAAACCCCTCTCGAACATTCGGAAGTGGTGGCTTTTTGTTCCACTCGTCGGCCTAATCGAGTGGCGGCTGAGGATTCGCTGCTACAGGCGATTTTAACGGCTGGGACTCATTGGGTGGCAATTTTCGGTAAGTCTTGGGATCTTCATGTCACGGAAGGGTTACACACGACGTTAGAAGAGAATCTAGCTATGATTGGCGATACGTTGGAGTATTTGCGCAGTCAGGGGCGACGGGTGATTTATGATGCTGAACATTGGTTTGATGGGTATAAGGCGAATCGGGATTATGCGCTAAAAACCCTGCGGACGGCTTTGGAGGCGGGGGCGGAATGGTTGGTGCTGTGTGATACCAATGGTGGGGCGTTGCCCCATGAGGTGACGCAAATTATTGAGGAGGTGCGGGAGGCTTTACCGGAGTTGCAAACTACGGGGGAAAATTCGCCCCGGTTGGGGATTCACACCCATAATGATGGGGGGACGGCTGTGGCTAATGCGATCGCCGCCGTGATGGCCGGAGCGAAAATGGTACAAGGGACTATCAATGGCTATGGGGAACGTTGCGGCAATGCCAATCTTTGCACCCTTATCCCCAACTTACAGTTAAAACTGGGCTATGATTGCGTCACCCCGGAACAGTTAGCCCGTTTAACTCTTACCAGTCGCGCTGTGAGCGAAATTGTCAATCTGGCCCCGGATGATCATGCGCCCTTCGTCGGACGTTCTGCCTTTGCGCACAAGGGGGGGATTCATGTCTCAGCTGTGGCGAAAAATCCTCTCACTTACGAACATATCACCCCGGAAGTGATTGGCAACCGTCGCCGCATTGTGATTTCTGATCAATCGGGTTTAAGTAATGTGTTAGCTAAAGCGCGCAGTTTTGGCATTGATTTAGAACAGGATGATCAAACCTGCCGTCAGATTTTAGCGGAACTGAAGGTGTTGGAAAAAGAAGGCTATCAATTTGAAGCGGCTGAGGCGAGTTTTGAACTGCTCATGCGTTCTGCTATTGCCCAACGCCCCCACCGTTTCCACCTGAAAGGGTTCCAAGTTCATTGTAATGCCTCGGATGTGATTGAAAGTAATGCCCTCGCGACGATTAAAGTGAGTGTCAATGGGGAGGATTTATTAGAAGTGGCGGAAGGCAATGGTCCGGTTTCGGCTTTAGATCAAGCCTTACGCAAGGCTTTGGTGAGGTTTTACCCTCAAATTGCTGAGTTTTATCTCACGGATTACAAAGTGCGGATTTTGGACAGTAATTCCGGCACGTCAGCGAAAACCCGGGTTTTGGTGGAGTCTAGCAATGGGGAACAACGCTGGACTACGGTGGGGGTGTCTACTAATATCATTGACGCTTCCTATCAAGCGGTGGTCGAAGGGATTGAATATGGGTTATTGTTGCGATCGCAGAGCGTCCCGGAGGGATCGCCCTTAAAAGCCCCCATCCTCTAATCCTCAGTTCCCCCATGCCTTCCCCTGACTTCATCCTCTACCTCCAACACGGTTGGGCAGACACCAGCGACGCGATGCAGCAATTCGGCGAAATCTTAGCGCCCCATCATCTCGTCATTGCCCCCAATTTAGGCTGGCTAAAAACTTGGCTCCGTCTTGAACCCCTAATCACCCAAGTAGAAAGCCAAGTCACCGCCACCCTGGAGCAATATCCCACTACTCCCCTCCGGGTGATTGGTCACTCCATGGGGGGGATTATTTGGCTAGAATTGCTCAACCGTCACCCAGCATGGTGTTCTCACCTTCACTCCCTGATTCTCCTCGCTTCCCCCATTGGTGGTGCTGATGCTGCCCGGATTATTGACCCTTTTGGGTTAGGGATTGGCATTGCTAGGGACTTAGGTATTAATCGGCGTGCTTTAGCTGAAAAAATCGCCCAACAAATCCCCACCTTAGTCATTGCTGGGGATATTGACCAAGGCAGCGACGGCACCATCCTAGTCGCCTCTACCCAATTTGACTACAGTCAATTTATCCGGGTGGAACTCCCCCATCCCCAACTGAACGCTCACCCTGACTTAATCCCCCTCATCCAAGCCTTTTGGGAAAACCCGGTGATTTCGCCCCCTTCCCCCCCCAGTTTAGTCTGTACTCTAATCCAACAATTACGACAAGTGGAAGGCATCACCGACGCCCACCCGCGAGATTTTCCCCGTTCTCAAAAAATTACCAATTTGGGGGACGGGTTAGAGTTAAGGCTGTGGAAAAATGCCCTCGGAGTGACTCATGTTTTTTTGGGGGATAAACAGGGGCAATGTCTCTATGGGGGGTTTGTGGGCTGGAAAGATGCCTCGGGTTTGGAGCAGTGTCTTGAGGAGATCGTAAGGCAATGTGGAGGAAGGGAATGGGGAATTGATAATTGATAATTGACATGAGAAACCGGGTTTTTGCTGGGGTGTATCGAGAAAACTAGACAATGAATGCAACCCGGTTTCTGGCTAAAGTTAGTCAAAGTTAGTCAATGACATTACACCCGA
>NZ_JAIHOM010000108.1 GCF_026130165.1 Spirulina subsalsa FACHB-351
CCTCATCTCCCCCCGCCCCAGCCTCTCCCCCCGCTCCAGAGGGGGAATTCTCCGATGTAGATCTGGATCTAGATTCTCTCAATCTTGATGAGATGATGGCGGAGTTTGGGGAAGAAGATGATCTAGAAAGACCGGAAAAATTCTGGTTGTCCGTCGTGATTGCCGGGGCCGCCTTAAGTATTGTGGTGTTTTTTGGGAGTTTATACGTCCTGAGTCGCCCTTGTGTCTTGCGGGCTTGTGAAACGATGGACGTAGCAGAAGAATTAGCGGGGCGGGCGTTAAACACTCTGGAAGCCCCCCCCTCCGGTCAGGCTATCCTACAAGCCCAACAGCAACTCAATCAAGCCCTTGACTTGCTGCAATCCATTCCCCCTTGGTCCGGTAAGCACGACCAAGCCCAAGGATTGATCGCAGAGTATGACACCACCTCTCAACGATTAGCGGAATTAGTCGCCGCCCTGAGTTTAGCCTCCCAAGGGGCCAACTTAAGTCAAAATCCCCCCCATCCGGCGGCCCGCTGGGAATCGGCCCAAGGAAATTGGCGAGAGGCGATCGCACAACTGGGCCGTTTACCCGCCAACAGCCCCTTTTATGACTTCGCCCAGAACAAAATACAGGAGTACCGTCAAAATCTGAGCGTCATCAATCGTCGTCTACGCCTAGAACAGGAAGCCGTCGAGAGTTTCGCCGCCGCCCAAGAAGCCGCCAAAATCGCCGAAGCTCGCCAAGGCATCGCCCAATCCTTACAAGACCTACAACTCGCCTCCGCCACGTGGGAAACCGCCGTCCAACGCTTGCAAGCCATACAGTCTGGCACCACCCCCTACGCAGAAGCCCAACAGCAATTAAGCCTCTATTTACCCAGACTCTCCGCCGCCCGAGAACGGGAGCGCAACGAAGTATTCGCCACCGATGCCTATAATCAAGCCGTTCGTCTAGCCCAACTCGCCCAAAGTGCCGAAACGCGCAATCAATGGTCAGAAGCCGTCAGCCACTGGCGTAGTGCCGTCAACTACATTGAGCAAGTCCCCAATACCTCCTTTAATTATGCCAAAGCCCAACCCCTGATGAAATCCTACGCCGACGCTTTAACGGAGGCCGAATCCCGATTAAGAGAATCCTTACAAGTCCGCCAAGCTAGAGCCAATTTAGAGCGAGTTTGTAAGTCCGAGGATTTAATTTGTGTGTACACCGTAACCGATCGTTTAATTCGGGTTCGTTTAACTCCCACCTACATTGAAGAAATCCAAGCCAACGCCAGAATTGCCCAACAAAGTAATAATTTTTCCGCTCAAGTAGACTTATTGGATCACATTTTTACCCTAGAACAAACCCTCGAACGCATTAGTAGTGAGGCGGGAATTCCTTTAGAAATTTATACCTCTGAGAATGTATTAGTCAAGCGGTTTAATCCTTAAAAGAAACCCATCCAGAAAAACCCACTTCATCAGCAAATTGTTTTAGCTTTCTTAGTTTCTTATTTGAACAAACTTTCAGTAAATCTTCAATACCAGCAATGACAAAAATAGGAACATTCAGTTGCTCAGAGACAATTTCAACACTGAGATCATCCAGAAACAAGGTATCGTCATGTTTCAACATTACCGAGGGTAATAATAGCCCATCCCCTAATTCTTGATGGGCTAATCCTTGTAATAAATCTTGTCCAGTTAAGAGGCCTGTTACCGCAATATCAATTCCCCAATAATCACTTTTTAAGGGGGCAAGTTGCACCTCTAGACCTTCTAAGTCATTTAAGCGTTGGACAAGGGGTTTAAAGGCTGTTTTTACCGCATTTCCGACCACCCAAGTAAGACGGCGGGGGGGATGAACTTCGACTAAGTTAGTAGCTGCCACAAATTGATCTACTGTCTGGTGAAACTCTTTAATAAATTGGCGAATTGAACCCACTCCGTTACCGATTTGAGGGTAATCTTCATAATGGTCTTCTGGAGGAAGTTCCTGTTGAGCAATGAGAAACCATTCATCCGCTAACCAGGCGAAAGTTGTGCCTAATTGTGGTTGAAATTTTTGTTGTAGGGTTTGGACTTGCTCAATGACCTGTTTTGCGTCTTCTGGGGTGACGGGGGTGAGTTCATCGAGACTAGGACGAAAACGGGTGAGTCCTACGGGAACGACGGCAGCGGAGAGAATAGTAGGAATTTCTCCTGAGTGGAATTGTGCTAGGTCTAAGAGGGTTTTTTCGAGGTGGATTCCGTCATTAATGCCCGGACAAATAACCACTTGAGCATGAATTTGTAAGCGTCGTTCTTGAAACCATTGGAATTGATTTAAAATATCCCCAGCGCGAGGGTTTTTTAAGAGGCGAATTCTAATATCTGGTTCAGTGGCATGAACAGAGACGTAGAGGGGAGAAAGTCGCATCTGTTCGATGCGTTGCCATTCTTTGGGGGGGAGATTGGTTAGGGTTAAATAACTCCCGTAGAGAAAGCTTAGGCGATAGTCGTCGTCTTTGAAGTATAAGCTATCCCGTTTACCGGGAGGCTGTTGATCAATAAAGCAGAAGGGACAATGATTATTACATTGAATTAAGCCATCAAAGAGGGCTGTTTCAAATTCTAAGCCTAGGTTTTCTTCGTAGTCTTTTTCAATTTCGAGTTCGTGATATTGTCCCTGTTGATCTATAACGGTGAGTTCTAGGATTTCATCGGCGCAGAGGAATTGATAGTCAATGAGATCCCGAGGTTGAGTGCCGTTGATTGAGACTATGGCATCCCCAACTTCAAAGCCGATTTCTTCGGCGATGGAGTCGGGAAGGACGCGGCTAATTTTGGCGGGTTGGATAGGCATAATCGGCTAGGGTTTGACTAGACATTGGCAAAGAGGCCAAAGGCAGAAGCGATGAGAATGACAATCCCGAAGGCGAGACGATACCACACAAAGAGCCAGGTACTTTGTTTTTGTAGATAGTTCATTAACCAGGCGATCGCAAGGTAAGAAAAAACGGCCGACGAAAAAACCCCAAGTCCTAGGGGAATCCACTGTTCGGCCCCCACGTTGGCATCTAACACTTCCGTTTTCAGTTCCACTAATCCCGCGAGGGTAATGGCGGGAATGCCCAAAAGGAAGGAAAACCGGGCTGCTGTGGCGCGTTCTAAGCCTATAAAGAGGGCGGCGGTGATGGTGGAACCGGAACGAGAGACACCGGGGATAATGGCTAAGGCTTGGGCGATTCCCATCAAAATCCCGTCCTGGGTGGTGAGGTGGTCAAAATCCCGGCGGCGTTGGCCTAGCTTTTCGGCTAATCCTAACAGAGAGGCCATCACAATGGAGGCGATCGCAATGGTGTTCATACTCCGCAAAGGAGAGTTATCCAAATCCGGGATAAACAGCTTAAATCCTAACCCCACAATTACAATCGGTAAAGTCCCCACCGCAATCCCAATGGCAATTTTCAGGGATAAGGCTGGGGAGGGGGGATAATGGCCCTCTGCGGTCTGAGGGATTGGAGTTGGGGGGGGGAGTTCCTTCTTAGAGGCGAGAATCCGTAATTGAGTGATCGCCCCCCAAGTTAACTCAATTAAATCCTGCCGAAAATACCATAACACCGCCCCAATACTGCCCAATTGCACCACGGCGGTAAAAGTGACACCGGGATCTCCCCAGCCCAAGAACACCGGAATGGCCTTGAGGTGTGCAGTGCTACTAATGGGGATAAATTCCGTTAAGCCTTGTACCATGCCCAACACCAAGGCTTGAAACCAATTGATCCCGGCCATCCCCGTAGCCGGGCTTGGGGTTTGAGCCAGGGCAATATGGTTGGTCAGAGTGGAAAAGGCGATCGCTAGACTCAAGCCTAACGCCATCTCACTCAACACCACCAAACCTTTACGCTGTAACTTATTCATCGACTGATTCTCACAAAGTTTACGGTAAAAAGCGATCCAACGCCGCTTTTAACTCGCTTAATTCTGCCTCAATGTTCCCATCATGAGCAGCGCGGGCTACACAAGCCGTTAAATGCTCATCTAAAATCAAACGAGCCACCCGATCCAATGCACCTCGCACCGCCGCAATCTGAATCAACACCTCGGGACAGTGACGATCTTCACTGACCATTGTTTTTATCCCCCGAATATGACCTTCAATCCGGGAGAGACGATTAATAATCTGCCGTTGAGATTCAGGATTATGAACATGGGAATGGGGGTGAGAATGTCCCTCTTGTTCTTGGCCACCTTGCTCTGAGAGAGAAGATGGGGGGATAGCTTGATTCTCTTCAAGGGGGATATTCATGATCTTTCTCCGAGAAACCCCATCCCGTAAGTGGGGTGGGGTTGTTTAGGTAATAGGTAGTAGGGAACTGATAATTGATAATTGAGAATTACCTTAAGATTTACTCCTCCTCATAGAACTCATTGAACTCATCCGAGGCATCAAAATCCGAGTCCGGATCAGCATCCTCCACACTATAAGCCCGAGCCGTTTGGTCATCCAACACCACATCTTCATCCAAAGGACGACCCCCGGCTAAACCCGTCCCAGCGCGCTCAGGATAGACCATCGTCTCACTGAGATCCCGGTCAGGGGTTAAATCCCCTCCCCCAAACCCGTAAAGACCCGTAGGCAAGCCCCCAGAACTCTCGAAATCTAAGCTACTCAGGGGTAAGTCTTCATGGAGATGGAAACCCGTCCCAGCCGGAATTAAACGCCCGATAATCACGTTCTCCTTCAGACCCCGCAGCCAATCAGATTTCCCTTCAATAGCCGCCTCCGTTAACACCCGGGTGGTTTCTTGGAAACTGGCCGCACTGATAAAACTATCCGTATTCAAGGACGCTTTAGTAATCCCCAACAAGACCGGAGTATAGCGCGCCGGAGCCGCCCCCGTAATGCCCATTGCTTCGTTCACCTGTTCCACCTGGCGTAACTCCACCAACTCACCGGGTAACATCGTCGTGTCTCCCCCGTCGTCGATGCGCACTTTACAGGTCATCTGCCGCACAATCACCTCAATGTGTTTGTCAGAAATCTCAATGCCTTGGGACTGATACACCCCTTGGACACTTTCGACCAGGAAC
Organism: Spirulina subsalsa FACHB-351; assembly: GCF_026130165.1. GTDB lineage: Bacteria > Cyanobacteriota > Cyanobacteriia > Cyanobacteriales > Spirulinaceae > Spirulina_A > Spirulina_A subsalsa_A. Next base: position 5,043 of record NZ_JAIHOM010000108.1, read on the forward strand.
ATCTGGGCTTTTTGTAAACCAATTAAGGCCGCCTCATAAACCCCTTTGAGATCCTTGTAATACTCAAAGTAAGTTTCGAGAATTTCGTGGGGATTAGATGGGCCATCAGTTAACGGTTCCGCCACTTCCACCTCTTGACCATCAGAGACAATGACATTTTGACCCGGACTGAGGGGATAATCCGTAATCACCCCCTCTTCCTCAATAATCTTGATATCCACCGACTCATCATCCCCATAGACCACCTGAGCGGTTCCCGGACGACGAGCGAGTAAACAGGCTTCTTTCGGGCGACGAGCTTCTAGCAGTTCCTCAATCCGAGGCAACCCTTGGATAATGTCCCCGGTTTTAGACCGTTCAAACACCAATAACACCAAATTATCGCCCCGTTGGACTAAATCTCCATTGCCAATTTGCAAGATAGCCCCGGCCGAGACACGATAAGGACGGGCATAGCGTAGGGTGATGCTTGAGCCTTGAACAGACACGACTTGACCCGAATCGGAACTCTTGACCCCAGAGGCGATTTCCTGACCAGCCACGATTAAATCCCCGACTTTGACTTTGGGTTTTCCCTCAATGTTGATCTCGAAGCGATCGCTGGCTCGGACCAACAAAACTCGTCGTAGGGCTTCCGCACTCTTGAGAATCCCCCGCACTTCCCCAGCTTCCTTACACTGAATCGCCGTGCGAGCCACTACGGCCCCTTTGGGGATTTCTTGACCGTCCTCGACCAAAATCTCCGTTCTCGTACCTCCACTGAGGGGGTCAGCATCCACATCTCGGCGAATCACCAGAGACTCCAGAATCACAATCTGTAATAGATACTCCTGAACCACTAAGCTATTGCCATAGACTTCCGACTCACTGGCCATAGATAACTGATCCGTCACAATGGCATCGGGTTCCGGTTCGTCATTGATTAAGGGAATCAACTCAATATCGGCTGTCAAACCGCCGATTTCCCGCTCATCCCCATCTTCGGCCTCAATTTCTAACACCAGTTGGGTGCTTAACAATTCCACCCCTTCCACAGAGCGCACCCGTTCCCCATCTTTATAGTGCAGACGTTGCACCGCCCGCAGGGAGATTTTCTGGCCCGATTTATCATTAATCGAGTCTTGGGACGGCACATCGGGCTGGTCGGCCACTTGGTATTCCACCACCGGACGCAACAACAAGGCGACACCTTCGGGGGTGTCTAAATACTGCCCAAAGCGCATTTCTTCCAACACCACACCCGGCAACACCTCAGTTCCCGGAGATAGGAGTTGCCCATCGGCTTCCATCAGGGGCGGTTCATCCAAGAGGTGTAAATCCCCCGGTTTAATCACCATTTCCCGCAGAATGTCGTTTTTCTGCACCACTTCCACCACCCCACTGGATTGGCAGAAGATATCCTTCACCACTTCGGTACCCGCTTCCACATACTGGCCTTCTTCCACCAGTAACAGGGAGATATCTTTATTCACCTCATGGCATTCTTCGGGAATCCAGATTAAGGTTCCCCCCTGGGTCACTTCATAGCCCTGTTTAGCGCGTCCCCGCAGGCGACCCACTTCCACCCCGGCATATTTCACAATCCCCCCGGTGTGGGTGCGATAGCGGTCATCAATCAGTTCCGCCACCACTTGATGGTTTAACAACTTGGTGCCGGGGGTGGCTTTGAGTAAGAACCGTTGACCTAATGCGGTTTGGATAATATATTGTTCCCGTCCCCCCGTAGCGGTTCGCTGTACCCGGGCTTGGTCTAACTGCACCGAGGCGGTGATAATTTCAATTTCCCGACTCCCGGCCGTCAAACGGACTACCCCTCCGTGGGCGGTGGCCAGTTTGGTCTGGGCCAGAACATCGCCCCGTTCTAGCATTGCACCGTTTTCTACCACAGGTTCAGCCCCCGGCAGCAGGTTATACACTTCCCCCGAGAGTACCCAAATTAAGCCCCCCCGTTGGACAATGTGGGTGGTGTTGCCTTGACGGTCGGTTTTTTCTTCTTCCACCAATCGGTCAAACAACACTTCTCCAGCCAAGTCACTGGTCACGTCTTTCGTGGCCTTTTCTGTGGAGCGTTGGCGTTTAGGTAGGGCGACTTCGGCTAAGAGTTCGTCTTTCTCCACCTTCTGCCCAACTTTGACAAACAGCAGAGAACCTGCCGTAACGGAATAGGGAATCACCTCCCCATTCTCCAACTCTAGTAAGATTTCCCCCGCCACTTCGACTTGTTCCCGTTCGTCCCCGTGACGAGTCCGTACAGGGCGGGTGCGGAGTTTGGAGTCAAAGCGAATGGTTCCGGCTTGTTCAGCTTGTACATTGCGCGCCACTTCCCCAGTAAAAACCCCTCCGGTGTGGAAAGTCCGCATGGTTAACTGTGTACCCGGTTCCCCAATGGACTGGGCGGCAATAATCCCAATGGCTTCACCCATGTTGACCATTTTGCCGTGGGCTAAACTCCAACCATAACAATGTTGGCAGACACTGCGTGCCGCCTCACAGGTTAAACTCGAACGAACTTTGACCCGCTCTACAGCGTTTTGTACCCGTTCGGCTACATCTTCATCAATGGGTTGATTGCGCTGGGCAACGACTTCCCCGGTTTTGGGGTCAATGACATCTTCGGCTAAGACGCGACCAAATAAACGGTTGGCGAGGGGGATTAAAATGCGATCGCCATCTTTCATCGCCTCCACCATCACCCCCCGTTCCGTCCCGCAGTCCACCTCCCGCACGATCACATCCTGACTCACATCCACCAGCCGCCGGGTTAAATACCCCGAGTCCGCCGTCCGTAAAGCCGTATCTACTAACCCTTTCCTCGCCCCGTAAGACGAAATAATATACTCCGTCACCGTCAAGCCTTCCCGGAAATTGGTCTTAATGGGCAACCCAATAATTTCCCCTTGAGGGTCAGCCATCAAGCCCCGCATCCCCACCAACTGACGCACCTGAGATAAATTCCCCCGCGCCCCAGAAAAGGCCATCATATACACACTATTGAGGGGATTCGTATCCTTAAAGTTACGCACCACCTCATCTTTCAACGTCTCTGAGGTTTTATTCCAAGTATCAATCACCTTCTGGAAGCGTTCCACCTCGGTAATTTCCCCGGTACGATAACGGTTTTCCGTGATGCGCACCTCTTCCTCCGCTTCTCGGAGCATTTGCTTCTTCACTGGAGGCACTTGTAAATCATCCACACTAATGGATACCCCAGCACGGGTGGCATAGCGAAACCCTAATTCCTTGAGTTGGTCAGCGACCTGAGAACAGCGCGCACTCCCATAATTGGTGAACGCCCAAGCAATCAGCTTTTTCAGTTGACCTTTATCAACAATTCGGTTAAAAAAAATGGGTTCTTTAGACATAATTTTCTCGGTTAGGGGGCAATCAGTGATCAATTGTCAATCATCAATTATCAAGGGGGTGAGAGGCAGGGCTTTCCCCCCCATTGTTCCCCCCGCACTTAGGGGGGCTAAGGGGGAGCGGGAGAGAAACAGTGAATCGTTAACGATTCACTATTCACCAACCCCTATTAACTAATCAAAGCCTCCCGAATCATCTTGTTATAAATAATCCGGCCCGGAGTCGTGCGAATATACTGGAACTGACCCCCATCCGGTAACTCCCGCACCTTGCGCTCTCGATAGTACTTCACCACACTGCCATCACTTTGTGTCTCCTCTTTGACCACTTCCTCATCAGGTTTCACCGTATTTACATCGCCGTTGTAACGCAGCCAAATAAAAGTATGAATATCTAGCTGACCCTGTTCAAAAGCCCGCAGGGCATCATCCATCGAAGCAAAATAACGCCCGGCTCCCTTCTCAGCAGTTTGAACCGCCGGATTTTCCGCCGTCAGGTAATAACAACCCAACACCATATCCTGAGACGGAGCCACAATCGGTTTCCCCGTCGCCGGAGATAAAATATTGTGACAAGCCAACATCAATAACCGCGCTTCCGCCTGAGACTCCAAAGACAGAGGAACGTGAACCGCCATTTGGTCGCCGTCAAAGTCCGCGTTAAACGCCGGACACACTAAAGGATGGAGTTGAATCGCTCGACCCTCCACTAAAATCGGCTCAAACGCCTGAATCCCTAAACGGTGGAGCGTTGGCGCACGGTTGAGCAGGACAGGGTGTCCGGCAATCACTTCCTCCAATACTTCCCACACGGCTGCATCTCCTCGTTGAATGAGCTTTTTCGCCGCCTTGATATTATTCACCAAACCATTCTTAATCAAACGGTGAATCACAAAGGGCTGGAACAACTCAATGGCCATTTCCCGAGGCAACCCGCACTGATAAATCTTCAGTTTCGGCCCCACCACAATCACAGACCGTCCCGAATAGTCCACCCGTTTTCCGAGCAGGTTTTGCCGGAAACGCCCTTGTTTCCCTTCAATAATGTCCGACAAAGACTTGAGCGCTCGGTTATTCGCCCCCACCACCGTCCGGCCTCGTCGTCCGTTATCAATCAGGGCATCTACCGCCTCTTGTAACATCCGTTTTTCGTTCCGCACAATGATTTCCGGGGCGAGAATCTCCTGTAAACGGGCTAAACGGTTGTTGCGGTTAATCACTCGACGGTAAAGGTCGTTTAAGTCAGAGGTGGCAAAACGTCCCCCATCCAACTGCACCATGGGGCGCAAATCGGGGGGAATCACGGGAATGACATCTAACACCATCCACTCGGGCCGGGACCCGGTGGCAATAAAGTTATCAATCACCCGCAGCCGTTTAATTAATTTGGCGCGTTTTTGCCCTTTGGCTCCGGTGATTTCTTCCCGCAGTTTTTCGGCTTCTTCTTCTAAATTCACCTCTGCGAGTAAGCGCTGAACTGCTTCGGCCCCAATGCCTACCTCAATGCCTTCTAATTCCGAATCTTCAGCATAGAGTTGTTCTTCAATTTCGAGCCATTGGTCTTCGCTCAATAATTGGCGATGTTGTAGGTTCGTGGCATTACCGGGGTCTAAGACCACGTAGGCGTTAAAATAAACAATCTGCTCCACATCCCGCAGGGGCATATCTAACAAAATGCTCAAATAGCTGGGGATACCTTTGAGGTACCAAACATGGGTCACCGGGGCAGCTAATTTAATAAAGCCCATGCGGTGACGACGAACGCGGGATTCTGTGACTTCTACTCCGCAGCGCTCGCAGACAATACCCCGGTGGCGCACCCGTTTATATTTCCCGCAGTGACATTCCCAATCCTTGGCCGGACCAAAAATCCGTTCACAGAACAGACCATCCATTTCCGGTTTCAGGGTGCGGTAGTTAATCGTCTCGGGTTTGGTCACTTCTCCGACGATTTGACCATTGGGCAGGGTGCGCTCCCCCCACTGGCGAATCCGTTCGGGGGAAGCGATGCCAATTTTGACGTAATCAAAACGCTGTTCTGTCGGGTTTCTCATGTCAATTATCAGGGGTTAGGGGTTAGGGATTAGGGTTAGGGGTTGGGGTGTAGGGATTAGGGAATAGGGGTTAGGGTGTTGGGGAATTAATAGTTATTCCCTATTCCCCTATTCCCTGTTCCCAGATCCGGTGTTCCCTATTTACACTTCGTCCTCTTGTAAATCTTCGCTGGTCAAAGATTCATAGGTGGGACGATTGGGGGTGCGTCGCCGTTCAACGTCGGCCATCAGGTCTACTTCCACATCTTGACTGTCTCCATTTTTGGCGGTTTCGACTTTATGAACGGCAATATCTAACCCCAAGGATTGGAGTTCCCGCATTAACACCTTGAAGGATTCGGGAGTGCCAGGTCGGGGAATGGGTTTCCCTTTGACAATGGCGTTGAGGGCTTCGTTCCGTCCCTGCATATCATCGGACTTGACGGTGAGCAGTTCTTGTAAGGTGTAGGCGGCACCGTAAGCTTCCAGGGCCCAGACTTCCATTTCCCCAAACCGTTGTCCCCCTTGTTGGGCTTTCCCTCCTAGGGGTTGCTGGGTGACGAGGGAGTAAGGGCCAGTGGAACGGGCGTGAATTTTGTCGTCTACGAGGTGAACCAGTTTCAACATATAGGCAATGCCCACGGTCACAGGACGGTCGAAGGGTTCTCCGGTGCGTCCGTCGTAGACTTGGATTTTGCCCGGGTTTTCGGGGTCAAAGACCCAATTCCGACCAGCTTTCCGGCTGGCTTCTTCGAGTTTGCCGTGAACGGTGAGACGGGAGGCTTCTTCCCCGTACATTTCATCGAAGGGGGTGATTTTAAAGCGTGCGCCGAGGTTTTCGCCGGCCCAACCGAGGAGACATTCAAAGACTTGTCCCACGTTCATCCGGGAGGGTACGCCCAAGGGGTTGAGGACAATATCCACGGGGCGACCGTCGGGCAGGTAGGGCATATCTTCCATGGGCAGGATACGGGAAATAATCCCTTTGTTGCCGTGACGACCGGCCATTTTATCCCCGACTTGGATTTTGCGTTTTTGGGCGACGTAGACGCGGACGACCATGTTGGCTCCGGGGGGAAGTTCGTCGCCTTGTTCCCGGGTGAAGACGCGCACATCGACGACGCGACCTTTTTCACCGTTGGGAACGCGCAGGGAGTTGTCCCTTACGTCCCGGGCTTTTTCGCCGAAGATGGCGCGCAGCAGTTTTTCTTCGGGGGGTTGGTCGGATTCTCCTTTGGGGGTGACTTTCCCGACGAGGATATCCCCGGATTCGACCCAGGCCCCAATGCGAATAATGCCGCGTTCGTCGAGGTGTCGCAGGGCATCTTCCCCGACGTTGGGGATTTCCCGGGTGATTTCTTCTGGGCCGAGTTTGGTCTGGCGGGCTTCAATTTCGTATTTTTCGATGTGAATGCTGGTGTAGATGTCGTCCATGACTAGCCGTTCACTGATGAGGATGGCGTCCTCGTAGTTGTAGCCTTCCCAGGGCATATAGGCGAGGAGGATGTTTTGACCGAGGGCGATTTCTCCTCCTTCACTGGCGGAACCGTCGGCGAGGACTTGACCGGGGACGACGGGTTCTCCGGGGAAGACGAGGGGCCGCTGGTTTAAGCAGGTGTCTTGGTTAGAGCGTTGATATTTTTGCAGTTGATACTCGATAACTTGGGGGGCGGAGGGTTCTGGAGTCGGGGGGGCTTCCTCGCCTTCGACGGGGGGGCTAGGGGGGATGGGGTCTACCTTGATTTTGACTCGTTCGGCATCGACGTAACTCACGATGCCTTGATGACGGGAGACGACCACCATGCCGGAGTCGCGGGCGGCTTGGGCTTCTAGGCCGGTGCCAACGAGGGGCCGTTCTGGTTTGAGTAGGGGGACGGCTTGACGCTGCATATTGGACCCCATGAGGGCGCGGTTGGCGTCGTCGTGTTCGAGGAAGGGAATCAGGGAGGTGGCTACGGAGACAATCTGCATGGGGGAGATGGCTACATAGTCCACTTGGTCGGGGGTGGTGGTGGAGAATTCCTGGCGATAGCGCACGGGAATTTCATCCCCGAGGATGTAGCCGTTTTCGTCGGTGGCTACGTCGCCGGGGGCTACTTGGCGGTCGTCTTCTTCGTCGGCGGTGAGGTAAACGACGGGTTCATCTAAACAGACTCGTCCGTTTTGGGCGCGCCGATAGGGGGTTTCGATGAAGCCGTAGTCGTTGACGCGGGCGAAGGTGGCGAGGGAGCCAATGAGTCCGGCGTTGGGGCCTTCGGGGGTTTCTACGGGGCAGATGCGGCCGTAGTGGGAGGGGTGAATGTCTCGCACGGCGAAGCCGGCCCGTTCTCGGGTTAACCCGCCGGGGCCGAGGGCGCTAATCCGGCGTTTGTGGGTGAGTTCGGCGAGGGGGTTGGTTTGGTCCATGAACTGGGAGAGTTGGGAGGAGCCAAAGAATTCTTTAATCGCCGCGACGAGGGGTTTGGGGTTAACGAGGGAGGCGGGGGTGAGGGAGTCGGCTTCGGAGACGGTCATCCGTTCGCGGATGATGCGTTCTAGGCGGTTTAGGCCGACGCGGACTTGGTTTTGCAGGAGTTCGCCGACGGACCGGACGCGACGGTTGCCGAGGTGGTCGATGTCGTCTACGTTGCCGACGTCGAATTCTAGGTTAATTAGATAGTCGATGGCGGCGAGGATGTCGGTGGGGGTGAGGACTCGAGTGCTGTCGGGGACGTTGAGCCGCAGTTTGCGGTTGAGTTTGTAGCGCCCGACTTTGCCGAGGTCGTAGCGTTTGTTGTCGAAGAAGCGGGAGTCTAGCAGTTGACGACCGCCGCTTACGGTGGGGGGTTCGCCCGGACGGAGTTTTTTGTAGAGTTCCATCAGGGCGTCGTCTTCGCTGGGGTTGCCTTCTTTTTCGAGGGTTTTGTGGTAGTAGTCGGGGTGACGCAGGGCATCGAGGATTTCGTTGTCGCCGAGTCCGATGGCTTTGAGCAGGACTTGGGATGAAAGTTTCCGGGTTTTGTCGATGCGGACCCACACGAGGTCGTTTTTGTCGGTTTCAAATTTCAGCCAAGCGCCTCGGTTGGGGATGAGGGAGGCGGAGTAGGTGCGGCGACCGTTTTTGTCGGTTTCGGATTTGTAGTAAACTCCGGGCGATCGCACAATTTGGTTGACGATCACTCGTTCGGCTCCGTTGATGATGAAGGTTCCCCGTTCGGTCATCAGGGGCAGGTCGCCGATAAAGACTTCCTGTTCTTTGATTTCTCCGGTTTCTTTGTTGATTAAACGGGTGGGAACGTACATCTGGACGGCGTAGCTGGCATCCCGCCGTTTGGCTTCGTCTACGTCGTATTTGGGGGCGTGGAGTTTGTATTTTTCGCCGATAAAGTGCAGTTCTAGTTTCCCGGTGTAGTCGGTGATGGGGGAGAAACTATTGAGTTCTTCAATGAGTCCGGTTTCCAAAAACCAGCGAAAGCTAGACCGTTGAATTTCAATCAGATCCGGCAGTAGGTTATGGGTGGGGTTGGTCATTTCGATTCTCGATTAGGTGGAAACAGGGAACGGGGATTGAGGTCTTGAGAATTGATAATATGGCTCCGATTAGCTCTCGCTTAACCCAAATAGCTTACAGGCGTTAGCGGTGGTTTGTTGGGCGAGTTCTTCTAGGCGGACTCCTCGCAGGTCTGCTAAGGTTTCGGCAACATACCGCACAAAGGCGGGTTCGTTGCGTTTGCCTCGTTGGGGGACGGGAGCTAAAAAGGGACAGTCGGTTTCAATGAGCAGGCGATCGCAAGGCACCATTTGGGCCGAGGCTTTGACGCTGTGGGCGTTCTTGAAGGTGACAATCCCACTAAAACTGATATAAAATCCTAGGTCTAAAAACCATTGAGTTTCTTCCGGGCTACCGCCCCAACAGTGCATTACTCCTCGGATTTCTCCATATTCCTGTGACTGATGCCTCAGCAAATCGCGCAAATCGGCGGCTGCGTCGCGACAATGCACGATAACAGGTTTGCCGAGTTCCGCAGCGATTTGAAGCTGCACACGGCAAACCTTGTTCTGTTGGTCTTGGTTGGTGGCTTTGTAATAGTCTAAACCGAGTTCCCCAATGGCCACGACTCTAGAATCTGAGCGGGCCAGTTGACGAATTTCGTCGGCTGTTCCTTCACCCCATTTGTCGGCATCTAGGGGATGTAATCCGACGGCAAAGGATAGCTCTGGGAATCGGTCGGCCAAAGCCTGAATACTCACAAACTCGCTCGGCTCCACGCAGGAATGCACGAGACGAACAACACCAGCTTCTTGCCAACGGGTTTGTAGAGCGTCTAAGTCTTGCTGAAAGTCAGCAAAGTTAATATGAACGTGGGTGTCAATTAACTTCATTACAACCCAGTTTGCTAAACTGATGGATTCTAAAAAAACTAAGCCGTTTTACGGGCTGTTTCCTGCCAGTTCTCGGGGGGAATTTTAGGTTTCTCCTTCCAACTGGAGGGGGATTAGAAGCCAAGAGGCCTAAGAATGGGGTCTAGCCCACTTTTAACTCTTGACTTTTTGAGCAGTTTATGCCTTTACGGCTTGGGCTTTCTCATGGGTCATGCGCCAAAAACGAGCTAAACGGGCTTTCCGACGCGCTCCGGTGTTGGCGTGCAGTACCCCTCTTTTCACGGCTTTGTCGATCTTTTGGTAGGCCGAGGAGCGAGCTTGGTCTACTTTTTGCAGTGCCTCGGGGGTTTGCTCTTGTACATAGGCTTCAACGGCCGTAAAATAACGTTTCATCAAGGTTTTCACGGCTGACTTATAAGCCTTATTTCTCAGGCGATTCCGTTCAGCAATTTGAATGCGTTTAATTGCAGATTTGTTATTAGCCACGGTCAGTTCGGGGAAACGATATATTTGGAGTTTTGGGGTTTTGAGTGTTTCCTCCCCTTGAGCTATAAATAATTAGCTTTGGGAGGCTCTGGCTTTTCGTCTGGGGGTGAACCGGAAAATGGCAGGTTTTTCCACCCTCACACTACTCAGGACATATCAATATAACATTTTAGGTCAAAGTCTGGCAAGGGCAAAGGGGGAATGTTTTGCCGGGAGGAAAAAAAGGGGGAAATGCCAGTGTCAAAAGGGATAAATTGTCAGTGGTGGGGAGAATTTCCGGCAGAAGAGGAGAGGAAAAGCAGGCAAGTCTGGGCAATACAAGTTAAGCTAGAGAAACAATGGGAAGTAGCGAAGGCATTTTGACTCCATGCTGCGAATTATTACTCAGCAGTCTGAGGCACACACGGAACTTCAGCGCATTGGCGGGCGCACTCATGGCAGCGAAACGCTTCAAGTGGAAGAAACGGTGCGGGATATTCTGCAAACGGTTCGACAACAGGGCGATCGCGCACTTTTAGATTACACCGCCAAATTTGATGGGCAAACCCTGACCCTGAGCCAATTACGGGTCAGTGGTTCGGAACTGGATGCAGCCTACCAACAAGTATCTAAGGATCTCTTGGATGCCATCAGCTTGGCTTGTCGGCGAGTGGAAGCCTTTCATCGACAACGGGTTCCTAAGTCTTGGGTTCAGTTTCAAGAGGATGATGTGATCCTCGGGAAACGTTATACCCCGGTGGATCGGGCTGGGTTATATATTCCGGGGGGGCGGGCGGCCTATCCGAGTACGGTGATTATGAACGCCATTCCCGCCAAGGTGGCGCAGGTGCCGCGCATTGTGATGGTGACTCCGCCGAGTGAAGGGGGGAAAATTTCCCCGGCGGTGTTGGTGGCGGCGCAGGAGGCGGGAATTACAGAAATTTATCGGGTCGGAGGGGCCCAGGCGATCGCAGCGTTGGCCTACGGGACGGATACAATCCCCAATGTGGACGTGATTACGGGCCCGGGTAATATTTACGTCACCCTAGCCAAAAAGATGGTCTACGGTTTAGTGGGGATTGATTCCCTCGCTGGCCCGTCGGAGGTGTTGATTATTGCCGATCATCAGGCGAATCCGGTTCATGTGGCGGCGGATTTGTTGGCGCAGGCGGAACATGATCCGATGGCGGCAGCGATTTTAATTACACCGGATGGGGGGTTAGCCAAACGGGTCCAACAGGAGGTTCAGGAGCAGTTACAGAACCATCCTCGACGGATTTTGACGGAAAAGGCGATCGCCCACTATGGCTTAATCATTGTGGTAGACTCCCTGAACACGGCCGCGGAACTCTCTAATCTCTTTGCACCGGAACATTTAGAACTCGAAATTGCTCAACCTTGGGATCTCTTAGAACAGATTCGCCATGCCGGAGCGATTTTCTTAGGCAATTCTACCCCGGAAGCTGTGGGGGACTATTTAGCTGGTCCCAATCACACCCTCCCCACCTCTGGTTCAGCGCGCTATTCTTCGGCTTTAGGGGTGGAAACCTTCCTGAAACACTCTAGTTTGATTCAATACTCCCCTAAAGCCTTAAGTGAGATGGGTCGAGCCATCCAAACCTTAGCGGATGCCGAAGGGTTACACTCTCACCGGGAGTCGGTTCGTTTACGCTTGGAAGAGTGAGGGGATGGGTTAAGAATTCACAAAAAACAGGAGGCGCGAACTCCTGACACCTAGTCCTAGCAAGTGGGATGTAGTTCAAGCATCAGCTTCACCCTGACCTTAATCTGTCCATCGATTACCTACGCTGATGCTGGACTCTACATCGTTAAATGTAAGGGATGCAATCAAGAATATTTCGTATTTGCTACTTCTCGGCATACTATTAACTCCTTAAGGACGTTTTTTCTCCACCATCTAAATACATTATGAATAATAGGAACTCTTGTGTTAAAAAACTGAATTACTTCATCTAGCGATATTTTTTGATAATCTTCAATTATTTTGTAAACTTCAGCTAAGTAATTTTCAATTAAATTAAGGTTCTTAGTCTTCCACTTCAACGATTTAGTGCCAGTTTGTTGTAACAGAGGATTAATCTCAATTCCAAGTGATCTAATTCCCTGTTTCTGGCACTCAATACAAGTAGTACCTCTACCACTAAATGGATCTAATACGAAATGATCTTGAGTAATTTTAAATTCCTTAATCAAAAATCTGACTAAATTGGGTGAGTAACTTGGAGTCAGACGATACCATCTATGTATCGGTTCTACTTGACCTGCTTTAAATGTAATATCTCCTATATCAATTTCTTCATAATCGAATCCAGACTGCTGTATTCTTTCTTGACACTCCCATCGCTAAAAGCGAGGGATTCTTGGTTCAACGAGTTTCCTTAACTTGGCAGGACGTATCCAACCAAGCCAGAGGGAATCTCTCCCCAAGCGTGAGTTCCGGTATGCCCTACCGTA
>NZ_JAIHOM010000109.1 GCF_026130165.1 Spirulina subsalsa FACHB-351
AAGGTTTGGGTTTGACCTTGTATTCGAGAACCAACATTGTTTGACACTGGCTTGCTTGGTATCATTGTAGCACTCCTAATGCCGCCCTGGAAGGGCGGGGCTTGAAACCCATTATTTTTGGTCAATTTAACCGGATTTGATTTTCCTCTTGTGAATTAATATTCAAGTCCCCGATCACTGACACTCGATTTGATGACCTTTCGTGTAATGACGATTCCATGCACATTCAGCCCCACTGCCTGTTAACAGCAACCTTAACCCTAGTATTGACTCCTTGGGTGTCTCCAGTTGAACTTAAAGCCATCTCCCTCCTAACCCCGGAAGATCCCCTTCAGGATGCACTACTTCCTCAAGACAATTCCGCCCCTTCTTTACCACAAATTAACCCTATTGTCAATATTAATTCTCCTATTTTAACCAATCGGGTCATCGGAGACGACCCCGACCCAATGGCCCAGATAACCCCAGTGAGCCAACTGCGGGACATACAACCGGGGGACTGGGCTTATCAAGCCCTGAACAACCTGATAGAACGTTATAACTGTCTAGTCGGTTATCCTGATAGCACCTTTCGAGGGAATCGCCCCCTATCCCGTTATGAATTTGCTGCTGGGTTAAACACTTGTTTACAGACCTTAGAGCGTCTCTTACCCCAAGACTGGGCCACCCGAGAAGAACTCGAAACCCTGACCCAGTTAACGCAGCAGTTTGAAGCCGAATTAGCGACTCTGAGTAGTCGCCTTGATGCTTTAGAAAGTCGGGTAACTTTCCTTGAAGATTACCAGTTTTCCCGCACCACCAAATTATATGGTCAGGTAGTTTTCGGACTACAAGGACGGGTCGCGGGTAAAGCCGATTTACTCAGTACATCCATCCCCAGTTTTCCCGGGATTTCCCTCTTAGGGCGGGATGGAGTCCCAGAAACCCCCAACGGAGCCGGACAAATCACTTGGGGCTATAATGCTCAACTCACCCTTTTAAGCCAGTTTAGCCCTCGTCATTTCCTCCTCATGGGTTTACAGGCTGGCAACTTAACCACCACCGACACCACTCTCTTTGGGTTGAATAATAGTTTCAGCCGTTTGGGTTATGAACTCAACACCCAGAATAATCTGTTATTAAGTGATTTAACCTACCGTCAGCTAGTTACAGATGACTTAGCCATTATCATTGGCCCTTCTGGCGTTAATCCCGTGAGTGTCTTTCGGGGTCCCTCTCGCATTGAAAGTGCAGGGTTTGGTCCGATTTCTCGATTTGCTCAACGTAATCCCATTTTACAAATCGGTTCGGGGAATGCAGGCCTTGGGTTTGACTGGCAGATTAGCCCTAATATTTCCTTACAAGGGGTTTATGCCGCAACTTTAGCCAACGAACCTACCCAAGGCCTATTCAGTGGACCCTATACCGCCGGAGTACAGTTATTTCTAACCCCCGTGCCGACAGTCGATGTGGCCTTGAACTATCTTCATTCCTATTCTGGGGTGGTGGGGGGTTTCCTCGGGACAGGGGTAGGAGATGACCAAATCTCTGCAATTAATGGTTCTCGTTTATTAACGAACGCTTTTGGGGCAACTGTGAACTGGGAAATTACCCCTTGGGTGGAAGGGGTGAGTTGGTTGGGCTTAACAGACTCCCGTTTATTGTCCCACTCCGGGCGAGTGCAAACGGTCAATTGGATGTTTGGACTACAATTTCCTGATTTGTTTGGGCAAGGGAATTATGGCGGCGTGTTTTTCGGTCAGCCTCCTCGCGTTACGGGGACGAATTTACGGAGTAATGGTCAGTTATCGGGAAATGTTCCCAGTTTATTGGCTGGAACCTTTGGAGCAACCAATGAAGGCCGTCAAGACCGGACATTACACCTTGAGGTTTTTTATCGCTGGCGGGTAACAGACAATATCAGTGTCACCCCCGGAGTTGTAGTTTTATTGAATCCCGGTCACAATCGGGGCAGTAATCCCTTGGTGATTGGGGCCTTACGAACTACCTTTTCCTTTTAGCTTGGCTGTCGGTTGGGTGCAGCGGAGCGCGAAACCCAACCTGTCGGGTTTCATCCCGTCGGTAAAACCGAGGGTCTTCACCCGACATTGCAGATAACTCGGGGAGCAGGGGAGAGGGGGAGAAGTAATAGGGAATTGATAATTGACAATTGATAATTGTTTCCGACTCCCGATTCCCGATTCTCGATTCCCGATTCTCGATTCCCGATTCCCTAGCCCCACGAGTAGAGTTATTCAGCAAGCCCTAGGTAGGGCTTGATTCTTAAGGGTTGTTGATTTTTGTTCCGTATCCTGATCTCTGCGATCCCCCTATTGTTTTAATATCAACGCATTGTCTTTTTATCCGTATTTATTCGTATTTCAACGAAATTTCACTAAAATCACTAGCTTTATTAAGATTTTGTAAAGATTGAACTTTGAGGGAATGAATTGTTATGAACATTGACCCAATGTTGATACTCTGGAGGAAGGCAATATCAGATGAGTTGCTTTTTTTAAACCCAGATGAAGTTCAGCTTCTAAGTATTTTGTGGGAATAAACCTTGAGCTATTAGGGAATGCAGCTACTCAAGGCTTTTATTCAGAGACACAAAGCAGCATGAACGGCAAAAAAATTTTAAGCGCATTGGTTTTGACTACTGGAATGACTGTCTTAAGTACAGCAGCCCAGGGGCAAATTGTAATTACTGGGGGAACTCTGATCTTTTTTGAAAATAATGGGACAACGTATAATAATGCTCCAGTTACGGGTTATTTAGAAACGAAACAAGGTCGAATTGAATCGGCTGATTTTAATAATGTTCCTGTACATTCGCCGGAGGCTGTTCGGCAATTGTTTGGTTCAGTCCCCTTAAATGGTGTTCCGGTATTACTCCAAATGAGTGGAGAGCAACCTGCTTTAGGGAATCAACTGTCGCTCAAGGCTTCTGGAACAGCATATAGTCCCAATGGTCCGGTTTTGTTTAGTGATGTCCCGGTTCAAGTTGATGTTTCTTTTGTCATGAAAATTACGGTTGGGACAGAACCGTTCAATACGAATTTTGGCACGTTCAATGCTCGAATGAATGGTTTAGGTCAGATGGTGGAGTTTGGTGTGGTTGGCTCTCATGTCACAGGTGGAACTTTTGGGGCGAGTGGGACTTTTTTTGATAACAGTGGGAATAAAGTTAGTCTGGCTCCCGATAACTTTCATTTTGATGCCAAGCACGTTTTCCCGACTATTCCTGTGTCTAATTCTTCGACAACACCTTCTACTCCCACTCCTGCACCCCAAGTTTCGACGGTAGCGCCTGCTGCTGTGTCTCCTGTTTCGACGGTAGCGCCTGCTGTTGTGATGGTGGACTTACCTCAAGCTACGGTGACAGTGGAACAATCTGTTCAAAATAGTGAGTTGCCAAATAGTGAGTTGCCAAATAGTGAGTCTTTGAATGTTCCTGGTGGTGCTGTGGTGGGAGCAGAGGCTTTTGTTGAGCATTCCCCTAATAATCGCTTGATTCCTGATCCTGTGGCGGAAGGGGGGAATAATTACGCTCTGGGTACGCTTACGGTGTTTTCTGAAGTGCCTAAAACTCCGGCAGTTCCTCGGATTGTAAGTCTTATCCGGCGCGATCGCAATCCCCGTGTGAGTCGTTTAGTTCCCCTCACTCATCAGAATTACCAGAACTATAATTTGGCACAGTAGAAAAAGGATCGTTCCGTTAAAGCCCCATTAAGGGCAAGCCGAAAGGCAGTAAGCGAAGCCGTGGGATATAATATCCTTGAGTACAATTTGATTCCCCTCCACAAGAGTGGCTCCATCGAAAAAAGGAGGTTTCGCCACGGTTTACACTGCTCCCCTTGCCCGCCTAATTGAACAATTGCAACGTTTACCCGGTGTGGGACCTAAAACAGCCCAACGGTTAGCGTTGCACATCCTCAAACGCCCAGAAGATGAAGTACAAGCCCTCGCTCAAGCCCTAGTGGAAGCGAAAAAACGGGTCGGTTTGTGTCAGGTCTGTTTTCATCTTTCCGCAGAGCCTGTTTGTCCCATTTGTCGCCATCCCAATCGGGACAAAACGACGATTTGCGTGGTGGCCGATAGTCGGGATGTGATTGCCCTAGAAAAAACCCGGGAGTATAACGGTTTGTACCATGTTTTGGGCGGGGTCATTTCGCCAATGGATGGCATTGGTCCAGACCTGTTGAATATTCAAGCTCTGGTGCGTCGAGTGAGCCAGAACTCAGTGCAGGAGGTCATTTTAGCGATTAGCCCTAGTGTGGAAGGGGAAACCACGACATTGTATGTGGGACAGTTAATTAAGCCCTTTACCAAGGTGACACAAATTGCTTTTGGTTTGCCGATGGGAGGGGATTTGGAGTATGCCGATGAAGTAACGTTAGCTCGGGCGCTGGAAGGACGACGAGAGTTGATGAGTTAATCGTTTGATCGCTACTAGACCCAACCTTTAATTTCCACATCGGTTAAGGGTTTTTCCAGCTTAGAATACTCGCTCTTGGTGGCGGTGAGAATATGCTGCATTTTGACAGGTTCTCCGGCATCTGCGGCTAAAAAGGCGGCATTTAAGGCAATGTTGCGAATATTCCCCCCAGCTACACTGAGACGACAGAGTTTTTCGGGGTTGAGGCCTTCGGTGGGGGTGTTTTGGGGGAAGACTCTGCGCCAAATTTCCGCTCGTTGGTCGCTGTCGGGGAAGGGGAATTTAACAGTGAAGCGAATCCGACGGAGGAAGGCCTGGTCTAAAGCATCTTTCAGGTTAGTGGTTAAGATGGCTAAACCGCGATAGGCTTCCATGCGTTGTAATAGGTAACTGACCTCAATATTAGCGTGGCGGTCGTGGGAGTCTTTGACTTCGGAGCGTTTGCCAAAGAGGGCATCAGCTTCATCAAAGAGGAGAATTGCGCCCCCGGTTTCGGCGGCATCAAAGACGCGGCGGAGGTTTTTCTCGGTTTCGCCAATATATTTACTAATGACGGAACTTAAGTCAATGCGATAAAGGTCGAGTTGTAGTTCACTGGCGAGAATATCGGCGGCCATTGTTTTCCCGGTGCCACTGGCTCCGGCAAAGAGGGCGGTAATCCCTAGTCCGCGGCCGCCGTTGCCCCCAAAGCCCCATTCTTCGTAAACCTTAGCGCGCTGTCGCACGTGGGCGGCGATTTCCCGTAATACGTCTTTCTGGGTTTCGGGGAGGACGAGATCATCCCAGAGGGAATTGGAGGTGATGCGTTGGGCGAGGTCTTCGAGACGGGGGCGGGCTTGACTACGGCAGGTTTGCCAGAGCAGGTTTTTAATGGTTTGGGGATCTGGCTGGGTGTTTTGGAGTTGTCCGACGGCGCTACTACTGGCGGCGCGGATGGTGGGGGCGTTGAGGTTAAATTGTGAGACGAGGCTGTTTACGTGGCCGTCGAGGGTGTGGGCGAGGGGGCCGAGGGCTTCTTGCCAGAGGGTGCGCTGTTCGCTGCTGGTGGGGCGGTGGACTTCAAAGGTGAGGAGGGGGCGGGAGTGGGGGGGGCGGCGATCGCGACTTAAGACCATCAGGGGGCTTTTCAGGTGTTCAATCAGGTAGGTGATGGCGTTTTCCCGGCTGCTTTCGTTGGGGTTACTATCCTCACAGTCTAAAATTAATACACTAGAACTAAGTAAAGCTTCTCGTTCCCAGAGTCGGGTGAGTTGGGCTAAGTCTTGGGGGGCGGTGGGCAGGAGGGGGGCGGGGAGCAGATAGGGGTTAACGTTGAGGTGGTGACAGGTTTGGGTTGCGATCGCCTGTTTCCCGGCCCGATCTTCTCCACAGAGTTGAATCACCGGGTAGCGCTGGGATTGGGCTAACTGGGAACGGCCAAATTTATCCCCTATCCCCCCCCAAATCTCCAGTAAACGCTGGGCGAGGGTTTGTTGAGAGGGAACTAACATTCCGGCCTCTGTCAAGGGCTGCACTAACCCCATTAAGGGTTCATCAAGGTAGGGTAAGCCTAACAAATGGTGTAAAATCCGCTCATCAATGCGTAGAGGGCTGGAGGTGAGGGCTTGACCTTTCTCGACGTGAATCAGTCGCCAGCGTCGCAAGGGGGCTTCTGGGGTGAGGGCTTGCCAGTTGGGGTTCGGCAAGGTGGCTAGGGCGAGGCTGAAGGTGGGATAATTGCGCTGGGCATCCCCTTGAGCGGCCGCACAAAGGGGGCTCCAGGTGGATTCGAGTTCAATCCCGGCACAAAGGAGCAAGAGATCCCGTTCAAAGGAGTCAAGGCCGAAGAGATGACACACTTGTTCAAGGTTCGTGAATTCGGCGAGGGTGAGTTTTAACAGGTAGGTGGCTAGATGGAGATTGAAATGGAGACGGGCGACAATGGCCGATTTGCCATAGGGAAGGGGGGACAATTTCCTCCCTTTCGAGGGGTTGGAGGGGATGGGGGCTACAACCTTATGAATCCGGCGCTCTAATAGCTGTCGGATGCGGGAAAGGCGATCGCCTAAATAACTGCGATTAATCTCATGACCCAGCATAGTGAACTACCCCGTTAAGGAACAACAAGAGAGGGAGCGATATATTGACGGAACATGGGACTATTTTCATTGGTGTCAATTTGAAGCGGACTTTCTGCCCCATCAATCATCACCCGCACTAAATAATCCCCTACCTCAATATCCCGCACCGTCACCGTAACCCGATTACTGACCTCAGTCCGTTGGGGGGCTTCAAAGAGGTATTCTGACACCTCATTTTCTCCCGTTGCCCGTTGATTCAAGACCAAAATAAAACGCTGCTCTCGCCCCACTAAAACATCTAGTTCTACTGTCACCTCTCCTGAGCGGGGATCATCGTCACTGCCCCGGATATTCTCAATGGTCACGCTTTGAATACTAGGACGAAGGATAAAGCCCACCACATTGGATTCAACGGTTTTAATGGGGGGAGTCGTAGGTTCTGAAGCACCGGAGGGAGGGGGGGGAGGGGTTTCCTCGGCCGGAGGTTTGGGGCCGGAAAAGAGGGATTGACGTTGGGGGCGAGGGTGAATGATTTGCACACTTTGCAATCCTGCCCGGAGACTATCCCGCACGACAGAATTTAGGGGGAAAATGGCCTGTTTTTCGCTAATCCGTTGGGGGGTAATCAGTTGTCCAGCGATTTTAATTTGAGCGTTGGTATAGGCTAAATACTTGCCATTAATTAAGAGGGTGCTACTGGTGAGAATCGGTTCATAACGGCCTCGGTGGGAGATGACAGACTCAATATAGGGGCGTAAATCGGTGGGGGCAGCACTCAGGAGGCGATCGCGCACAGGTAAAGGCATAGCGGCCGGTTCTTCCCCATCAATCAAGACCACCGTCACTTTATAGGCCAGAGATAGTAAATAAGGCGCTTGAAAAAACGTCCCCCAGAGATTCGATAACTCATCTAATTCAAAGGTTAAAGAATCAATGCGAATCTGTTCCCCCTGTTCCGCCAAATCCGATGTCACCAAAAAGGGATAACTCCCATCCCCAATGGTGTCCCGAATCATCCGCCCCGTTAAAATCGACTTATCCTCTAAGGTGCGGATGGTACTCCCTAAAAGGCGTTGGGGTTCCAATTCTACATCATTGCCATAAAAACTAATCAAATAAAACAAATCCAGGGGCGCTTGAGACTTGACCACCACCTCAGCCCGTCGTTGTCGGGCAGGTAACACATTATTCGCCCAAACGGGGTTAGGTGTGACTTGATATAAGAACAAATTCACCCCCGATTCCGGCGCACCACTGCCTAAATTATCCGGCCGCACTGTAGTGACTCTTGCCCCTTCCACATCGCCTTGAATCGCCGACTGGAGGAGTTTTTGCAGGGTAGCTGTTACGGTTGCGATCGCCAAATAATTACTCATAATTTTTCACACCTATTATCTATTCCGTAATCCCCACTCGCTCAAACTCCTCACAGGCAATTTCCAACTCCTCAATCCCCAACTCCGCCCCATCTGCCTTAACATCAGAACACTTATAACTCACCGGCCAAGCCCGCTTAAAATTAAACCTTGCCCCCTCCTTAGAACTGGTCTTATAAATCACCAAAGACCCATCCCGCCGTTGTTTTGCCCAG
Source organism: Spirulina subsalsa FACHB-351 (assembly GCF_026130165.1). Classification (GTDB taxonomy): domain Bacteria; phylum Cyanobacteriota; class Cyanobacteriia; order Cyanobacteriales; family Spirulinaceae; genus Spirulina_A; species Spirulina_A subsalsa_A. The sequence goes on from NZ_JAIHOM010000109.1 coordinate 8,069, forward strand.
TTTCCCTCCTGCACCACCTTAATCCAATTCCACAGCGTTTGAGACGTTCTTAAACTGCGCGTTAACGTGAAATTACTCAACTTCACATAACCCGGCATTTTAGTCATCACAATCCGCCCCTGTTTTGCCGCCCCCCAGCCCAGAGGTGTCACTTCAGGAATTTCCACCAACTCCTGACTATATTTAAACCCCTTACACTCCTTAAAATAAGCATCTACCGGGTCTTGAGAACCATCCAGTTTTAACTCAACATAAAACCGGGAAGTTGTTAGAATTTCTGTAAATTTTGAGTCAGACATTATCCGCGATAAACCGTTATTATAATTATACCAAATCCGCTTAATTAAGCATATTAAGTCATGGCGAAAGTCACACAGTGGAGTCAAGCAATCTCTGCTATCTCGCTAGTGTTAGCGATTGCTTCCCTGCGGTCGCAATGGCAAGTATTTAACCGGACTTGATATTAGTTTTTAGACTAAAAAATCAGTGATTATGGGGGAAGAAATCATTAACTCGTGAATCACAGAAAGTCTCTTTTTCCCTTTCACAAGAACCCAGATTATCAATGATTATTCCCGACTTCTCCACCCCATAAATCACCGCCTAAACGACCCGCTTATTTCCGGGGAGCCACATTCATCGTGCTACCACCGGGTGGCATACGATTAAGTCCCGCGTGGGCAATTTCCACCGTTTCCTTAAACATATCCGTACTATCCGCAGAAACCGGGGTAGAGGTATATTTCGCCGGAATGGCATCCCGGAGATTAAACCTTGCCCCTTCCTTCCCATTTTGTGCATAGAAAACCAGAGAGGCGCTCGCCCGGTTTTTCTCCCAATCCGTACCCCCCCCATCCATCGATGTAGGGTGAACAGACTTATACCATTGCTCTAGAATATCATTCTCCCGCGTGACCACAAATTCCAGCGTAATATTACTTTGAGTCGTTCCCGCTACCGTGATTTGGGTTTCACTTTTTGCCCCTTTACTCACACCAAGAGACTCCCCTTCTGCGGCCGCTTCTAGGGTAATTGTCACCCCACTGACCTTAGAAACTAACAAAGTTTGACTATTACCAATAGCACCACCACTCAGTTCAAAATAAAATCGGCTTAGGGTTAAATATTCTGGGGTATCCGGCATAAAAGAAACTCCTACAAAAACTAACAGAAAACCATCCCAACAAAAGGCAATTCATCCGAAATACTCAAAGGTCTGCACTGACCGAATCTGCTGGGTTTTGCTGTCGCTCTACCCAACCTAGAGCAATCTACAGATAGCACTTTTCTTTGTATTTCACATCATTTTCAATTCAATTTGAGCAAAAATGAAATATAGATTCACTCAAATTAATGACCCATTAAGACCCTAATTTGCTGAATTGTTTGACAATTTTTTCACAGACAAACTCATAGGATTCAACCGCTAATTCTCCTCCCGTACAATCTGCATCGGTGATGGAATAAGTCTTCACCCAAGCATTAAAAAAGTTCCAGCGTAGAATTTCCGTTTTACCATCCGGGTCATAGACAATCACAGAACCACTTCTGCGACTCCCTGCCCAGTCTCCACTCCCTCCGTCACTGGTAGGCATAGCCTGATTAAACCAGTTGTACATCACCTTACTAGAACTATCTTCTGAGGCACAAAGATAAGCTTCTACAGTCATAGTCGGGCTAGAGTCAAAACCACCGGAACTGGTTTGACGGTTACTTCTGCCCTGTTTGGTGGATTCTAAGGGTTTTTCTCCCCCAGTTACTTTGGCTTCATAGCTCACTTCTGTCACACTTTTAATCGGCAGAGGCTTCGCATCTAAACCCGTAAATTGAATGTAGAACTTACTGGCATTTGTAGTTCTTGTGGCCATAAATCAATACTCCTTTTGTGGGGAATCTGAATTGATAATTGATAATTTGCCGAGCTAATTCACTTAGCCTTCATCCTGTCCTGTCCATTGACTGAAGCGGAAGATGACAAACTCTGCCGGACGCACTGGAGCAACCCCCACCTCTACATACAAACGACCCAGAATCATGGTGTCAGGTGTGTTCAACTCTTCGTCACACTTCACATAAAAGGCTTCGCTGGGAGATGCACCCATTAACGCCCCTTGCCGCCATAATCCGGTCAGGAAGTCGCTAATCGTGCGAGTAATGCGCGCCCAGAGGTCTTCGTCGTTGGGTTCAAATACGGCCCATTGGGTGCCGAGTTCAACAGATTTTTCGATGTAACTCATTAAGCGACGCACGGGGATATAACGCCATTCCGTGATTTCCGGCTCAACTAAGGTTCTTGAACCCCAGATGCGGATGCCTCGGTTGGGGAAGGTGCGAATACAGTTAATCCCAATGGGGTTCAGTAATTCTTGTTCGCGGAAATTGCAGTCATAGGTTAGACCCGTAACCCCCCGGGGAACTTCGTTTGCCGGGGCTTTGTAAATGCCTCGGGTTTCGTCGGTGCGGGACCATACGCCCATGACGTGACCACAAGGGGGAACCGCAATGGGGCGGCCTTGGTTGCGGGGATTGGGAACGAGAACCCAAGGATAGTACAGGGCGGCAAATTGGGAACGACGGTTAAATTCTTGGCTTAACCATTGGCTCACATCTTGGGGTTTGTAGAGGTCAGGGGGGGTATCTAAGACCACCATCCGGTTAGGAGGGTTAGGAATATCCCCAGAGGCGGCTCCTTCGCACATACTGACCATTAAATCCATGATGCCGTGTACTTGGTCAAGGTTGATCAAGTTGGCTTCATAGGCCCGCATGAGGTCAGGACAGGCGAGAATGGTGATTTCGTCAATTTCAAATAATCCTTGAACCCCGGTGCGGTCGTCTCGAACCCCGCGCACGCTGTCGTTAAAGCGTTCGGGACTGGGGACGAAGGGGGGCGGACTCACTTCGTACATCCCGTTACTGGGACGACGAGCGAGGGGACTGCCCAATTGGGAAAGGTCTGTCACCAGTAAGCTGGGGGACTCTTGGAAGGCTGTCACCACATAATCCGCCACTTGGGGATCTGTGTCGGGATTCATGGTCAGGTGATCATACCGTTCTAGTTCGGTATCCCCATCCATGACAATCACGCGGAAATATTCTCCGGTGTTGTCGGGGAGAGGGCTTTCTCCTTCTGGGGTTTTTGGGGTGCTGTCGTTAATGCGAATGCGGAGAGAGGGGGTCGGATGGGCTAGCATCTCGTTGTAGGAACGCGGGGTGATGCTGCTGCCGTTACCGTTGCCGTTGCTTCTAGATTCATCAGAACGCAGGGAAAAGCGCAAGCTGGGGCGTTTGCGGCGGTTGTTGACTTGGGTTCCGGTTTCTTCGAGGGCGGGGGCGGGGGTGCCTGGAAGTTGGGTCCCGATGCTGGTAATCCAACACCGTCCACCACCGTTGAGGAACCAGCCATAGACGGAGAAGGGCAGATAAGCGTTAAAGTCGGTGAAACCGTCGGAGTTGGGACGACCAAAGTATTGTAAGTATTGGTCCCAGGTGGTGACTAACATGGGTTTGAAGGGTTCTGCTCCACCTCGGATATCTTCGGTAAAGCCAACAAAACCTGCGATCGCCGTTGGAACTCCCTCAATTGGACGACTCCCACGATTGACTTCTTCAATATAAACACCAGGTGCGAAATAATCGAGTCTCGCCATAATTGCTCTCTACCATAAATTTAAAGTGGGCTATGCAACTTGTTCCAGTTCTAGACGTTTCTAGAAATCAATTCATCAACCTTTGATTAACCCTTCATCAACCTTTTTCAAGCTTGACCTGTCTGGAGTGGGATGATTCATGAATTCTAGGGAATTTGCCACTAAAACAGGAACAGATATCTGGCGCTCAGGAACTGTCACAGTGACACAGAGGGCAGGACGCAACGGCAAATCCAACGCTTTCCACAATTCCACCCAGTCCATCTCTAGATTGACCCTTAAGGGTAATGCCCTGAAACCGGGGATACTAGCATCTAGAAAGGGGTGGGGAATTTGGGCATAACGCAAAAATAAAGTTAAGCTTTCAGAAAACAGTTGTTGCGCGCCCAAGGCCGTATAGTCATAGGTACTAACTAAAAACGAAACATCAAACCAGAGGGCTCTCTCCTGGGCGACTGTTTGAGTCGTGCCGTGAGGAGAGTCTTTTTCTGTTAAAGAGTTAGGATTCTCTGCGTTGTCCCCAGCGTTTCTTGTGGCACGAAGATCATAAAAGTACAGGTTTACTCCTCGGGTCATGGTTTGGGGGTTCTCCGGTCGGTGAAAGCTGATTTGCTCCACACTATCGAGAGATGTCCCGGATACCAAAAGATGGGCTAGGGCTTGGGCAACGACTGGAATCATAGTGCCAGATAGATTAAGGTTGCATACCCTTTACCTTAAGGGCAGGGGCGGGATCTGGTTATTAGACTTTGGTCGAAAGCTAATCTGACTCTCTCTCAGATGAGCTTAATTGGGTTGGGCAATCAAGAAGATTCATGAAGAAAAAATAAAATCAAGCGCGGGAATAGCAACAAAATGAGCAACTGCCGAAAAATCACGATATCTTGGAGGCTATACAGGGGTTGCCATTAGTTGGCACGTAGCCTAAGCAATTATTCCAATGTCCAGAAGGAGGTGTAATAGTCTTGCCTTCGTTATATTCTACTGGTCAGAAGCCTGCCTAAGCGAGGGAAATATGGGGGCTTAACTGGGGGTTTTAGTTTGTAAATTAAGATCCGTGAAGGTGTTGATTCAATTGCACAAATCTTGATCCCCTTTGGCTTGACCCATTAAGCCACTAATGATCTCAGCTTCAAATGATCCGTTTTATTTTTTTACGAACATGACATTAATTAAGCTTTGAGGTCATGATTAAGATGCAAATAGAAGATAGAAATTATAAAATTGCGGATTATCTTGCTCGTTCTAATGACTTTTACAGTTTAAATAAGTATCAGCTTGTGATGAACTGGCTTCCGAAGCAAGAGCATTTGAGGGTCTTAAATGCCGGGTGTGGTTCAGGAGAAATGAATCTGCTCCTTGCCCAGAATCGTTCTTGGCAGGTTGAGGCGGTAGATATTGATGAAGAAGCGGTTTCTTTATCTAAACAGTTAAAGGAACAAACAGGGTTAGACAATCTGGAGGTTTTTCACTCTAGCATTGAAGATTTTAAGCCGACAGGCTATTATGATGTCATTGTTTCCAATGATGTTTTAGAACACATTAAAGATGATATTAATGCTTTAGAAAAGTTGTGTTCTTGGTTGAAGCCGGGGGGCTATTTGTGTATCTCTGTCCCGGCGTTTCAGTTGTTATTTGGTTATCATGATCGGATGTTGGGTCATTATCGGCGATATAGTCGTCAGCAGTTAGTGAATCGTGTGGCTCAGTTTTTACAGGTGAGTCGAGTTCGCTATTTTGGCTGTGTTTTAATCCCGGTTGTGTTGTTCTATAGCACTTGGTTACAGAAACCTTATCCGGTGGAACAAGTTCAGAAAAAGTCGTTTTTAGTTGGGGTGTTGCAAAAAATGTTAGCTTGGGAGGTGCGTTATGGGAGTCCTTGGGGGATTTCGTTAGTGCTTTTGGCGAGGAAGTTTTGAGACGATTCCCTTGACAAACAAGGATTAGATTGCTTTAGGAGCATGGGAGTTAAGGCGCAGGGCAATCTTGACAAGTTAAGCTTTTTCTCCTCTTGTCAAGGTCAGGGAATAGGGAATAGGGAATAGGGAATAGGGAATAGGGTAATAGGTAATAGGGAATCGGTAATCGGTAATCGGAAATAATTATCAATTGTCAATTGTCAATTATCAATTATCAATTATCAATTATCAATTATCAATTATCAATTCCCCTGCCCCCCCTATTCTATGGGTTAACGGGAACGCCGTTCCTGTACAGCCATCACCGTACAACCTGCATGGTGAATGACATATTGACTTACACTACCGAGCAAAATTTCCGACAAACCAGTACGACCTCGACGACCAATGACAATTAAATCTGCCTGCCAATGTTCAGCCATTTGGCAAATTTTATGACCCGGTTCTCCTTCTTGATATTCAAACTCTGCGGCTACCTCTTCAGCACCGGCTTGTTCATAAAAACCTTTTAACCAGTGGCTGATTTTTTCCCGTTCTTCTTGTCGCGCTGTTTGTAATTGTTGAAACACTTCGGGGGAATAATTCCCCCCATACACGCCAATACTACCCGCGACTAAAACGTTGGGAGTTGTGGGAATTGGGTCAGTCAGACAGTGGAAAATCATTAAGTGACTGCCTTCTGCTTTGGCTAAGGTTAAAGCCCGTTCAAAAACCATCCCGTCGGAACTGCCTCGACCTAATGCCACCAGAATTTTTTTGAACCGATTATCTGAATTATTGGCATTGGGACTCGGGGCGGGAGTGGGGTCTGGGTTGGATTCATTTCCTAGATCAACGGCTTGCTCAACGACTGGTTCGCCTACGGTGTTAGAGGTTGAATTTGCTAAATTGTCCATAGTTACCCCCCTTACTTTATTCTCAGGGTCGCATATTTTTGGGCAGAGGTTGACAATTTGACAGAAAAATTAACGGACAAGAATTTCCCATCCTCTAAAAGGGCATCTCTTCATCGGATTGTTCTGCAATGTTGAGGCGCTGAGATTGAGTTACTTGTTCTTGAATGGGTAACTCTTCTATAATGGCCCCGATTTGTTCTTGTATGGCCTTGGTCAGGGTAATGGGAAAATCCCAGTCTACTTGTGATTCTTCCATGGCTTGGGCGAGTTGGGAAAAGGCAATTGTGCGGGTGGTTTTGGTGGTGGGGGAAAGCTTAAAACCGTTGGTTTCGGTGACGTTTTGGCTTATCATAGCGGCTTTAATGCGATCGCGCAGGTGTTCATATTCGGTCGTGAGTTTGCCCCACTGGTGTTCTATTTGGCGATATCGTAAGGTCAGGGCGGTAATATCTTCCCTTTTGGGGTCAGGATGGGCTTTGTGGTGCAGTTTCCTCAAGTGTTGGTAAACTTGCGCTAAATAGACTACATCCAGCGCGGCGTAGTGGAGTTGTTCCGACGAGAGAGGACGCTGGCCCCAGTCGCTACCTTGGGGGCTTTTATCTACCGAAAAGGCCGGACAAAAGTATTCGGTCAGGGTCGCTAGATTATGATGGGACAGAGGTAGCAAATAATAGGGAATGTCTCGGGCCATCTTCAAGGTACAGACCACCGCCTTAACGGTTTTTTTGCCCAGGAATCTACAATCATAGTTGGCATTGTGGAAAACCTTCGTAATGTCCGGATTTTGCATAATCTGTGCAATGAACAAGTTCGCTAGAGGGGGAGAGTCCAACACATCTAGGACGGTTACGGTATCCCCTGTAATATCATGGGGGTTGCTCAAAATTTGAATGAGAGAGAGTCTCGGCTTTTTGGTGTCATAGTCTGCTACCTCTGTATCTAGCCATAATGTCTCCGCTTGGGCTAATTGTGCGATCGCCACTTCTATCTCTTGGACATCGGTCAAATAATTCATGCCATATTTCCCTTTTTCTTGATAGGGTTGGGATACAGTGTAGACCGATTTCTAAACAATGCAAAAAACAGCCCTCAATCTCCTCGCCATTGGGATCTTTTTGATCACCCTTTCCATCCTCCTTGGACCGATCATTCACCTCCCCTCTAGTGTCCCCGCCATCGTGACTCTCGGAGTGTTAGGATTAGCCACCCTCGACACTCTCGGATTACAAAGTAAGGGAACGACTCTGTTATTAGATACTGTCGCTGGACTTTCCCCCACCCATCGTCAACGCATCGCCCACCACGAAGCCGCCCACTTCCTCACGGCTTACTATTTGGGTATCCCTATCACCCAATACACCCTAAATAGTTGGGATGCCCTAAAACAAGGACTCCCCGGCATCGGTGGCGTACAATTTGATACCACATCCTTTGAGCAAAACAATCTAAGTTATCCTGAACAACAGTTATTGTTAAACCGTTTTATTACCGTTTGGATGGCGGGAATTACTGCCGAAATCTTAGTCTATGGCAATGTGGAAGGCGGCAGCGATGATCGGCAAAAAATAACCGATGCTTTAGTTTTGTTTGGTTATGGTGAAAGCGTCTCAGCCAGTAAGCAACAATGGGGAAAATTACAGGCTAAAACGCTATTAGAAAAGCATTGGGACAGTTATCTAGCTTTGGTGGAAGCCATGTTACAAGGGGTAGAGGTTGAACAATGCTATGCAATCCTTGACCAAGGAGATCGGGAAGTCTCTGCCTTGAGTTAATCTCAATAATTCAAGAAAACCCGTTATTATTTAAGTCCTCATTAATCAAATCCAGAAGCTCTTTTAATGTGGATTCAAATTCTGCTTGTAGTTGCTGCTTAACCCTCTCTAAATCATGCTCAAATGGTTGATCATGGACTTGCTCATTAAAGGCATTCAAAACATTTTGAATGGCCTGTAAGCGTGAGGCAAGAATTTTAATCCTTTGCCATCGACCATCATCTAAACTGTTCATTTTTCGTTGCCGTTCCACAGGATTACTGCTTGCACTGACAACTGAGTTGATTTCTGATTCAACGGACATTTAGCCCCTAAGTGGTAGACGATCTATTGGGGTTTAATAAGGGATAAACAAGGCTTTTGTGGCAAAACTCAATTATCAGTTTACTGATAGTGTAAGGCCCTAAATTAAAGGTTAGTTTATGTCACGATTAAATTTTAAAATTTACCTATGCACAAACAAGCATTCAAGTCAAAATCAAGCAATGTTTTTTTACATATTTTTTACAATGATGGTCAAGATTGATTTTAATGATAAGTAGGGCTTGCTGAATAACTTGGGGAATAGGGAACAGGGAATAGGTGATTGGTAATAGGTAATAGGTAATAGGCAATTTTGACAAGTTAAGCTTGTGTACCTTTTGTCAAGCCCCAGATATAGCGTTCGATAAAATAGAAAACACTATGTATGGCGTATTCAAGACCGCCTTTTCCCTATTCCCCAATCTGGTCAAAGCT
>NZ_JAIHOM010000110.1 GCF_026130165.1 Spirulina subsalsa FACHB-351
CATTTTTTGACAATTTGAGGGAAGTTGGATAGAATCAAATTATTGATTTTTTTTAAAAAACAAGCTCCTATTTTACCGAAGTAGGAGCTTTTTGTCAATTTTTTTTCTAACATTCAACACTTCTGGTCAAGAGCAATCCGTAGGTGAAGCGATAGGGCAACCCAACAAAACAATTGATAATTGTTAATTGTTAATTATTTCGCAATCCGTAGGTTGGGTGAAGCGATAGCGCAACCCAACAAAACAATCTATTCTACTCTCGCCCCCCTGAACCTTACCTTAGTTCCTCTAAAAATATCACCTAATGCTTGTTTAAAGCTTCTGAAACCATAGACTTCAATCACTTTATCTCTTAATTTCTGTGGCTGATAAAGTAAAGGATTATTAATATTTTTCTGAAGAATATCTAATAACGCTTGAGCAATTTCTTCCACACTTTCCGGGTTTACTAATACTCCTAACTCTCCGTGACAAAGGGCATCAATGGCACCGTCTTGATTGCCTCCTAATGTGGGTTTACCACAAGCTAATGCTTCCAGATAAACAATGCCAAATCCTTCCCCTAAACTGGGCATAGCAAACACATCACAGAGATTGTAATGATCACATAATTCTTCATCGGGAATAAATCCGGTGAGGGTGACACAATCTTGGAGGTGGAGGGATTCAATCAACTGTTCAATACGAAGGCGATCGCATCCTTTGCCGACAATGAGATAATGAACGTCGGGGAAGACTTGACGTAGGCGAGGTAGGGCGTGGAGAATCTTGTCATAGCCTTTGTAGGGTTGGCTGCTATCGAGTCGTGCAACGGTGAGGATAATGGGCTGATGGGCTGTGAGATGATAGCGTTGTAGGAGAAACTGGGGTTTTGGGGTAATGTGAAACCGTGTCGCGTCAAAGGTATTGGGGAGAAGGGCAATTTGACGGGGATCTAGCTGTTGTTCCCCTAAAAGGCGATCGCGAGTATAACCACTCACCGAAACCACACGATCCGCATGGTGTAAAGCGCGTTGTAAACTGGGTTTTTCTAAATTCCACGCTTCCACCCCATGCACAACTACCCAGTAGGGAATTCCAAACCACCGCTTTAACCAATCTGCCACTACTGTAAAGTTAACATGGGTGGCAATAATTAAATCAGGACGATCCACCAAGGCTAGAAAGGTAATCCTTGCGGCAAATACCCATGTTCGCCACGGTAAGGGAATCTGTCCTGTAAAGTGAAAATGGGTATTAGGTAAAAAAGAAAATTCGGGGGAAGATCGGCGATCATGTTTGAGGATGACTTGATATTTTCCCTTTGGATAAAGTTCTTGGAGTGCCGTGAGTAAAAAAGCAGAATAAACTTGAATTCCCCCTTTAAATTCAAAAATATCAGGACACCACAAATGAAAATGAGGTTGGTTTAATGGCTTAAAATTAATCGCACTTTTCATTGAAATTAAAACCAGAATAAAAATACTCTCTTTGTTTAGGGCAACTAGGGCGACAACGTAAAATAATGAGCTTGTATCGCTTTCATTAAACCCTCACGATAGACTCCCCAATTCAGTGATTCTGCTTTTTGTCTGGCCGCTATTCCCATTTCCTGTAAAGTGTCAGGATGTCTATAACACCACTCCAGTTTATCTTGAAGGGCGTTAATATCTCGGCTGGGAATAATAAACCCTTCTACCCCATCTGTAATAATATCAGAACCGCCAGAATTTGGGGTGGTGATAATGGGAATGCCGCAAGACATGGCTTCTAGGAGAACTAAAGCGAGTCCTTCGATGAGGGAGGGAAAGACAAAAACACTGGCTTGGGTGTAGTATTGAGCGAGTAAATGATGGGGAATGGAGGGGATATAGTGGAATATTTCTTGATAGGGACTTAACCAATTTGGGGGGAATTCATTAAAGCCAATTAGGGATAATTCTGCGTCGGGTAGATTTAAGTCTTGCCACGCTTGGAGTAAGTAATGGACACCTTTTCTCGGCCCCACTCGACCAACAAATAAAGCCCGAAAGGTGGAATCTAGTTTGGGCTGGGGGAGAAAATAATCATGGGGAGAACCAAAGGGCAGTACAATAATTTTTTCGGTGGTTACTCCTACGTTAATTAGGGATTGTTTGACAATAGTAGAAGGGACAAAAATGAGATCAGCCAGGGCAATTTCTTGATCTTTTCTGGCTAATTTTTCCGGGGATTCTTGGAGGGATTGTAGGGCGGGGGCGAGTTGGGGAAACTGCTCGACTTCCTGCTGTTGGAGGGTTTGGCTGTGGCGGTAGTGAACAATGGGCAGGTCATAAAAGCATTGAACCCCCCGTTTTTTTGCTTCCGAGAAGGTGCTAGCTGCCCCGTCTTCATAGGCGTAGACCCCGTTTAGGTTGTTTAAGTGGTTTTGAGCAACTTTGCGGTCTAGAACGGCATAAACGCGGTCGGCTAGGGTTTGGGGATTGAGGTTCAGGGGGCGGTAGAGTTGGGAGCGGAGGAGGGCAATCCGTTGTAATTCGGCTTGGGGGTAGGTGGTGCAGGGAAGGGTGGGGGGTAGCCAACGACGGCGTTCTAATTCTTGGTGGAGGGGTTTTAGGAAGCGTTGGAGGAGTTGATCGAGTTGGGGGCTGGGGGCATAATTGAGGCAGGTGATGACTTCCTGTAGGGCATGGGCTTCCCAAAGTGCGATCGCCGCCTGGCGGGCAAAAGGATTACCTGTCGGGTGGAGGAGGGAAATACGAGGCTGAATCATAGTATTGCATCAGTTGCTGTTCACTGCGCCAGTTCTCAATCTGCTCTAACCAAGGCAACATAAAGATAAAACCAGTATAGAACCAATAATAAACCGAAAAGGTGTGATGAAAAACCATGTGGCCAATAAACAAGGCCGTATGGATTAAGGCTCCAGCCAGGGCTAAATCTCGCAAAAAGGGACGTTTCAGATGAAAGAATGTCCGCAATAACATGATAATAATGACCACTCGCATCCCATACCAAAAAATAAAGCCAATTGGACCCAATTCTAGGGCAATTTTGCCCATTTCGGGTTCGACTTCAATGGGAATGGGTGCGCCCATCGGTAAACCGAGAAGATAGCGTAAAGTACCGGTTCCGGCATGGGTTGAACCTGTACCATAACCATCAAATTGGGTTAATGCCATAAAGTCAAAGGGACCGGAAAATCCGAGAGAAACTCGTTCTCCGAGGTCACTGTTACTGGTGACACGGGTTGAAAAGGCATCAATAACGGGGCGGAAAGCAATTAAGGCTGCACTACCTCCTACGGCTACAAACGGCACTAATCGACTAAGCCAAATGAAGGTTCTTTCGGGATCTTTCAGGGTGCGAATAACCACAAAACCAAATAAGAAAATAATGGCGGCAATAATGGGGGTTCGAGAACCTGTCATAAAGGCGTTAATCACATTAAAAAATAGTGCGATATAGGTAATCGTTACCCAACGTGATGTTTGGGGGTAAGAAAGCATGGCAATAAACAGCCCAAAACAAGCACTTAAATAGCCTTGGTAACTGTTTAAGTAGGAAAATGTACCTGTGATTCTAACGCGAGTCGTTCCGGCAAACCCAAAGGTGGCGACGGGTTCTTGTGTGCCGGGGATGTATTGATTAATGGGACTGTCGGCAGGACTACCAAATTGAATGATGCCTAAAATTCCGACGGGAATAATTAAAATTAGGTGATTGCGGAGGAAGATATATAATTCTTCTTCTGAGCGAAATAAATTGGGTAACATCCAAATCATGGGGATGTAGAATAAGTAGGCTTTAATGCCTAGCATTCCTACAAAAGGAGAACCTAAATAGGGATTAAAGGATTGGAATAAACACCAGCCTGATGCAACCCAAACAGCCGTATTCGTGAAATTGATTTTAATGGGATAATGTCTTTCAGACTGGGAAAAAAAGTAATAACGAAAGTAAGAGCCTAAGAGAACAAAATCTTTGAGGAAATAAAGGGGTTCACTAAATTGGGGGAAAACCCATTTTCTTAATGCCCCGTCAATGACTAATATAAAAAATACGGCTTTTAGGGATCTCCGCCAATCTTGAAAAGACCAATAAAAAATACTCAGGATAATAAATGAGGCAATAATAAGTCTAGCCAAGGAATGACCTCCTGTTCCCACAATGACATCCGAGAAAACTGAAATCTGCTCAACGTTTTTTAAGTCAACAGTTTGTAGTGTTGTCCCCAAGGATTGGAGGAACAAGTAAACAAAGCTGAAAAGAATTAAAACCAGTATAACAATTTTCACAGAAGGACTGTTTGCAGGAGATTCAGATAGGCTTGGGCTATGGTTTGGGGTTGATGTTTTTGTAAGTGGGGGATGGCGTTGGCTTTATAAATAGCGAGTTGCTGGGGATTTGTCAATAAATCATGGAGAATGGTGGTGAGTTGTTCGAGGTTTTGGTTGGGGAATGTTATTCCACAGGGGCCGATGGCTTCTGGGAGGCCTCCTCCTTGGGAGGCAACGACGACACAACCGCAGGCAATGCCTTCTAGGGCGACAATGCCGAAGGGTTCTTGCCAACGGGAGGGAATGACTAATATCTGGTGTTGGTTGAGTAGTTGGGCGATGGTGGCGGGGGGTTGAAGGCCTTTAAAGTCTACTTGGGGGGTGAGGTTGTATTCTGCGACCTGTTGACGCAGGAGGGGTTCTTCTGGACCGTCTCCAATTAGGGTGAGGTGGGGGGTGAGTCCTTGGGTTTTTAGTTGCTGGAGGGCTTTGATGAGTAGATCAACGCCTTTGTCGGAAACGAGACGACCAACAAAGATTAATTCGCGGTGACGGGGGGTGGGGGATAGGCGGAAAATGTTGTCCCAGTAGGCGTTAGGGATGACGGTGGAGGGGGCGGGTAGGTGTTTTGCGATCGCCTCACTCACAGATATATTGGTGGCAAAGCGTGTCACGGCTAGCTTTAAGGCGCTGGGTAAACTTAAAGGATGCCCCGGTTCACGATACCAAGTTTGATGGCTAATGGCTAAGGGTTTGCCCATCAAGAGGGGCAACCAAACGCCTTTTAAACTGACACAAGTTTGGAAAAAAACATCACACCAGCCTGTTAATTCGCGTACTTTTTTTAAGCTGGGGTTACGCAAAACTGGGAAGGGGAACTCATCGGGGTCTTTGTTCGGGGTTTGGCATAGGACAATCACCTCTTGCCCGAGTTTTGTCCATTCCTGGGCGAGGAGATGGGTAATAATTTCCACTCCCCCAACACTGGGGTAAAAAAGCGGGCAATAGACTAATATTTTCATGGCCACACTCCCGGTTTAATGGATTATTGTTCCCCGTTGGCTTCTTTTTTCACTAATAAGGCTACAGCATAGGCGGCAATCCCTTCCTCTCGCCCCACTGCGTCTAATTTTTCATGGGTGGTGGCTTTCACCCCGATTTGCTCGGGATTAACTTGGAGAACTTCACTCAGGCGATCGCGCATCCTTTCAATATAAGGCTTTAACTTCGGCCGTTCGGCAATGACAACGGAATCAATATTCCCAATCTCCCATCCCTTGGACTCAATCAATTGATACACCTGTTTTAATAAAACCAAACTATCGGCATTTTTCCACTGAGGATCAGAAGGGGGAAAGTAATGACCAATATCTCCCAAGGATAAGGCCCCTAGCAAAGCATCCATAATGGCATGGGTTAATACATCTGCATCACTATGCCCCAATAAGCCCAAGGAGTGGGGAATGTTTACCCCCCCTAAAATTAAATCTCGCTCCGGTGCGAGTTGGTGGATATCATAACCGTTACCAATGCGAATCTTCATAACCCTTCTGGTATAAACGGAATCTATTATCCCCCATCGCTGACCGATTCAGCGTCCTGTACCACAAGGAAATTACTGTCCCCCGATTCCCTCCTGACCGATAATTGATTATCCTGATGTCGCCATTCATCCCCATCCGTCTACAAGGTGGGGATGAATGGCGACCAATAAACTAACCGACCGAAGGGAGTCAATTGCTTGTGATTAAACAATCCATGACCGCCACACCTGAACATCATCTGCCCGAACTATTGCACCCTTGGCATACCCAAACCTTTCAAGAAACCTTAACCCACCTCCAAAGCGATGCAGAACAAGGGTTAAGTTCAGCAGCCGTTGCCCAACGTCTGGCCTATTATGGCAACAACGAATTACAAGAAGGCAAACCGCGCAGCCGATGGCAAATCTTGCTAGAGCAGTTTAGCAATATTATGTTGTTGATGTTGATTGGGGTGGCTCTGGTGTCTGGGGGGCTAGACTTTTGGGCCCTGCAAAGTGGAGAGGTTGATCAGGATTTTCCCTTTAAAGATACCTTGGCCATTTTGTTAATTGTTCTGCTCAACGGCATTCTGGGCTATATCCAAGAAGTGCGCGCCCAAAAAGCGATCGCCGCCTTGAAAAAATTGGCCTCTCCTCAAGTGCGAGTCCTGCGGGATGGGCAATGGCAGGAAATCCCCTCAGAACAAGTAGTGCCGGGGGATATTCTCACCGTAGAGGCGGGGGTGCAGTTGGCGGCTGATGGGCAGTTAATCGAGACAGCGAATTTACAAGTTAGGGAAGGCGCTTTAACCGGGGAAGCCGAAGCGGTGAAAAAACGAACCACCGCCCCTTTAGAACTCGATACCCCCTTAGGCGATCGCCTGAACATGGTTTTTGCCGGAACAGAAGTCCTACAAGGCCGCGCCAAGCTCGTAGTCACCGCAACAGGCATGATCACCGAATTGGGCAAAATTGCCGCCTTGCTTCAGTCCGTAGAAGATGAACCCACCCCCCTCCAAAAACGGATGACCCAGTTGGGCAATGTTTTAGTCACCGGCTCCCTGATTTTGGTCGCTCTTGTGATTAGCTTTGGGCTAATTCAAGCGGGCAATTTAGACCGGATGCGGGAATTAGTAGAAGTGTCCCTCAGTATGGCCGTGGCCGTAGTGCCGGAGGGCTTGCCTGCGGTGATTACAGTGACATTGGCCTTGGGAACCCAACGCATGGTCAAACGTCAGGCCTTAATTCGCAAATTACCCGCCGTGGAAACCTTGGGCAGTGTGAACACCATTTGCTCCGATAAAACCGGAACCTTGACCCAGAATAAAATGGTGGTGCAGGAAGTCCAGACTCAGGGCGGAGAATTTCGGGTCACAGGAGAGGGGTATAGTCCAGTAGGGGAATTTTGGGCTGGAGAGGATGCCATTACTACATCAGACTATCCCGAATTACAAGCCCTGTTAGTCGCCGTAGTCCTGTGTAATGATGCCGTTTTACAAGGAGATCCCAGCCAATCCCCAGCCGCCGGGTGGTCCATTTTAGGCGACCCCACCGAGGGAGCCTTACTTACCCTCGGGGCAAAAGCCGGACTCTATCAGGAGTTACTCGCTGAACAGTTTATCCGAGTGGGAGAATTGCCCTTTTCCTCAGAACGGAAACGAATGACCGTGTTTTGTGAACATCGCCACTATGAAGGAGCAACTTCCCTCTTTAGTAAAGGCTCACCAGAATTAATCTTAGCCCGTTGTACCGCCTATCAGTTGGGCAACGATACCCACCCCCTCACCCCCGAACAACGCCACGCTATCCTGAATTGGAACAACCAAATGGCCGCTCGGGGGTTACGAGTCCTAGGCGTAGCTTACAAGGCCATAGAAAGCCCTCTAGAGAGCGAAATCGAAGAGGATATAGAACAAGAGATGGTCTGGTTAGGGCTGGTGGGCATGATGGATGCCCCTAGACCAGAAGCCAAAGATGCCGTAGAACGTTCTCAAGCCGCCGGAATCCGCACCGTGATGATAACAGGCGACCATCAACTCACCGCCCAGGCGATCGCACAACAATTAGGAATTGCCCAAGAAAAAAGTCGCACCCTCACCGGACAAGAACTCGAAAAACTCTCCCAACTCGACCTAGAATTAGCCGTCGATGAAGTCGCCGTGTATGCCCGCGTCACCCCAGAACATAAACTGCGCATCGTCCAAGCCCTCCAGAAACGCGGGAAATTCGTCGCCATGACCGGAGATGGAGTCAACGACGCCCCCGCCCTCAAACAAGCCGACATCGGCATTGCAATGGGCCTCACCGGAACCGATGTCAGCCGAGAAGCCAGTGACATGATCCTACTCGATGATAACTTTGCCACCATAGTCGCCGCCGCCGAAGAAGGACGAGTCATCTACACCAACATCCGCCGTTTTATCAAATACATCCTCGGCAGCAACGTAGGAGAAGTAATCACCATCGCCTCCGCCCCCATCATCGGTCTAGGAGGCGTTCCCCTCACCCCCCTACAAATCCTCTGGATGAACCTCGTCACCGACGGTTTACCCGCCCTAGCCCTCGCCCTAGAACCCGCCGATCCCAACGTCATGAAACGTCCTCCCTTTAGTCCCAACGAAAGCATTTTTGCTCGCGGTTTAGGCTCCTATATTGTGCGAATCGGGCTAATTTTTGCCCTCTTTTCCATTACCTTAATGGTCGGAGCTTATACCCTTGAACAAGGCACAGACCACAGTGAAAACTGGAAAACCATGGTCTTTACCACCCTCTGTCTCGCCCAAATGGGACACGCCATTGCCGCCCGTTCCTTCAATCGTTTAACCCTTGAGATGAACCCCTTTTCTAATCCCGCCTTACTCTGGGCCGTTTTAGGGACAACCGCCCTACAATTAATGTTAATTTATGTCCCATTTCTGCGCCATTTCTTCGGCACTCAGATTTTATCCACAGAAGAGTTATTAATTTGTATTGGCTTTAGTAGTTTAATGTTTGTTTGGGTAGAAGGAGAAAAACTATTTATCCGTTGGTTTGGTAAAGGCGTAAACCTAGAAGGGTGAAATCTCCAACACCCAATCATCTTGCCAGTAACAAGCTTGACAAGTTAAGACCCAAAGTTAGAAGTTAAGGGAACAGGGAACAGGGAACAGGGTAATAGGGAATCGAGAGAGGGGGAGCAGGGGAGCAGGGGAGCGGGGGAGCAGGGGAGCGGGGAAGTCGGGAGTCGGGTGTAATGTCATTGACTAACTTTGACTAACTTTAGCCAGAAACCGGGTTGCATTCATTGTCTAGTTTTCTCGATACACCCCAGCAAAAACCCGGTTTCTCATGTCAATTATCAATTATCAATTGTCAATTATCAATTATCAATTCCCTGTTCCCTAGCCCCACAGAGTTATTCAGCAAGCCCTAACATAGTGTTTTCCCATTTATCGAAGGCTATATCTGGAACTTGACACCAGGCACACAAGCTTAATTTGTCAAGGTTGTTCTACCTCTTCCAGCACTTCAGGAATGGCTTCTATTTCCTCGTCAGGGGTGATTTCTTCTTCAATAACGGGTTCTAGGGGCAGGGGTTCCGGTTCAATGTCCGGGGTTTCTACCGCAGAAGGTGCCACGGGTTGACGACGGAAGCGCTCAAATAGTCCTTTTTTCTCGGTGGGTGTCTCAATGGGTGCTGGGGGAATTATTTCCTCTTCTACCTCTTCCACCACTTCAGGAATGGGTTCTATTTCCTCGTCGGGGGTGATTTCTTGTTCAATAACGGGTTCTAGGGGCAGGGGTTCCGGTTCAATGTCCGGGGTTTCTACCCCAGAAGGTGCCACGGGTTGACGACGGAAGCGCTCAAATAGTCCTTTTTTCTCGGTGGGTGTCTCAATGGGTGCTGGGGGACTAATTTCCTCTTCTACCTCTTCTACGACTTCAGGAATGGGTTCTATTTCCTCGTCGGGGGTGATTTCTTGTTCGATAACGGGTTCTAGGGGCAGGGGTTCCGGTTCAATGTCCGGGGTTTCTACCCCAGAAGGTGTCACGGGTTGACGACGGAAGCGCTCAAATAGTCCTTTTTTCTCGGTGGGTGTCTCAATGGGTGCTGGGGGAATTATTTCCTCTTCTACCTCTTCCACCACTTCAGGAATCGCTTCTATTTCCTCGTCAGGGGTGATTTCTTCTTCAATAACGGGTTCTGGTTCTACGGCAGGAGTTTCTTCTACTGGGGTGGGTGTTTCAACGGGGTTCACGTCCTCTGGTGTGGGTTCTTCGGGGGTGGAGGGTTCGACCATTGGACGATAATTGGGATCAACAATTCCTTGGGCTACGTCGAGGGTTAATTCCCCTTTCACTAATTGCGCTAGGGTGTTGCTGCCTTTGGGTTGATAGTCCACTAGGCGAACTGTCTGATTAAAGGTGTTTTCAATGGGGATGCCTTGGTCATCAATTAATTCTAGTTTGACCCAGTTCACGCCGGGTTTAAAGCCTTTGAGATAAATGGGTTGCCAGTCTTCGAGGATAAAGCTTTGTCCGTTGGCTGTGACTTTAACTCGCCAGTCGTTGATGTTGTCTTGGGGGTTTTTCCGAGCTAAGAAGCGGAGGGGAGCATTGGTTAAGTAAAAGTCGAGCAGAATGGGTTCTGCGTTGTAGAGTCCTTGGGGACTGTTATAAGTTAGGAGGGGTTGATTGGCTTGGGGGGTGTTGTCTTCACTGGAGGTGAAGATGTTAAAGGTGGTTTGAGCATAGGCCCCTTCGTTTTTAAAGCTTTCTTGCCAAGGCCGATTGGCAAAGACCCGCAGGGTATGGGTACCGGGTTCTAGGTCTTCAAGGGTGATGGGTTGACTCAGATCATAAATATCTTGGCTGGTGTGGTTGTCGAGGGTGAGGCTGAGATGGGGGCCTAGGCCTAGGGTTTCATCTTTAAATATAGGTAGGTCTTCAACTTGGAGTTTGACGTTCAGGGTGGTGCTGTTTACGGTTTCGTTGGGTTGAGGACTTAGGATGGTCACTTGGGGTTGATACTGCTGCAAGGTTTGGTTGAGTTGTCGCAGTAATAACGGGGGGGCCGCTTCAGCGAGGGTGCCGATTTCTTGGGGATTGGTTTTGCCATTTTTGGCTTCAATGCGATCGCTACATCCCCCTAAACTGACTAATGCCAAAAATAATGTAACGATTAACAGGCTAGACTTAATAATTCTTAACATACTCCTCCAGTAGTTGCCACTCAACACAAAATTCTGCTTGTCACCATGACACATCTATCTATAGATGGATTAATTGGATTTCTTGAACAACCAGAAAAAACCATTTCCTAGGTTTTATTGAACCCTTGATACTGTGCAGAGAAATCCTTAATGACTCACTATGTCTGAATTCCGACGTTTTGATTATCCCTCATAATCGGCGGCTTCTCAACCTGAAAGCTATTGTTGCATTTTGTTAAGAAAAGGCCATTGATTCTTGACTTTTTACCAAAAAACTCAGAATTTAGCCATTCATTTCCTGGAGAACTGAGATAAATTTAAATATTGTTAACACCTCTCAACAAGAAGTAACCTACGACTTATCATCTACTACTAAGTGTTCGCACACCGACTGACCGAAGTTCAGAAATTCCCTTGGGAAACCCCTGAACCGAGGACAAAGCAGAAAAGCCGTGAATCTATCTTTCACACTTCTTTTCTAAACCTGATATAAATTTAGAGATCCCTTACGGGAAAGCCCTTAATTGCAATTGTTGTCTAGGGAGGAGAACCCTCATGACAAGCAGCCCTCCAAAAGAGGCGAAAGTCAAAGTAGCAGTCGATAAAGACCCCGTACCTACTTCCTTTGAGAAGTGGGGAAAACCCGGTCACTTTGACCGGACACTGGCCAAAGGACCCAAAACCACCACTTGGATTTGGAACCTACACGCCGACGCTCACGACTTCGATAGTCAAACGAGCGATTTAGAAGACATTTCGCGCAAAATTTTTAGCGCCCACTTTGGACACCTAGCCGTAGTATTTGTTTGGTTAAGCGGGATGTACTTCCACGGCGCTCGCTTCTCCAACTACGTTGCTTGGCTGAAAGATCCCCTGAACATTAAACCTAGTGCGCAGGTGGTTTGGCCAATTGTGGGTCAAGACATCTTAAATGCTGATGTTGGTGGTGGCTTCCACGGAATTCAGATCACTTCTGGGTTCTTCTATTTGTGGAGAGCATCTGGGATCACCAACGAGTTTGAGCTTTACTGCACCGCAATCGGTGGTTTAGTGATGGCTGCCCTCTGCTTATTTGCAGGTTGGTTCCACTATCACAAACGCGCTCCCAAGTTGGAATGGTTCCAAAATGTGGAATCCATGATGAACCACCACTTGGCTGTATTGCTGGGTTGCGGCTCTCTCGGTTGGGCAGGACACCAGATTCACGTTTCCATGCCCATCAACAAGTTGTTGGATGCTGGGGTAGCACCGGAAGATATTCCCTTACCTCATGAATTCATCCTCAACTCCAAGTTGATGGCGGAATTGTATCCCAGTTTTGCCGAAGGGTTGAAGCCTTTCTTCACCCTGAACTGGGGCGTGTATTCTGACTTCCTGACCTTCAAGGGTGGGTTAAACCCGGTGACTGGCGGTTTGTGGTTATCTGACCAAGCCCACCATCACTTAGCGATCGCCGTTCTGTTCATCATCGCTGGTCATATGTACCGCACCAACTGGGGTATCGGTCACAGCATGAAAGAACTTCTAGAAGCCCACAAAGGCCCCTTCACGGGTCAAGGTCACAAAGGCCTCTATGAAATTCTGACCACCTCTTGGCACGCTCAGTTAGCCATCAACTTAGCGATGTTAGGTTCCTTAACCATCATCGTGGCTCAACATATGTACGCCATGCCTCCCTACCCCTACCAAGCCACCGACTATGCGACACAGATTTCTCTGTTCACGCATCATATGTGGATTGGCGGTTTCCTAATCGTAGGGGCCGGCGCTCATGGTGCCATCTTCATGGTGCGGGATTACGACCCGGCGAAAAACGTAGACAACTTGTTGGATCGCGTCTTACGTCATCGTGATGCCATCATCTCCCATCTGAATTGGGTTTGTATCTTCTTGGGCTTCCACAGCTTTGGTCTGTACGTTCACAACGACACCATGCGTGCCTTTGGTCGTCCCCAAGATATGTTCTCTGACACGGGCATTCAACTTCAACCCATCTTTGCCCAGTGGGTTCAAAACATCCACACCATCGCCCCCGGTGGCACTGCTCCCAACGCCCTTGAGCCTGTGAGCTATGCCTTTGGTGGCAGTGTGATCGCCGTTGGCGGGAAAGTCGCCATGATGCCCATTGCGCTGGGAACAGCCGACTTCATGGTTCACCACATCCACGCCTTCACCATCCACGTTACCGCGTTGATTCTCCTGAAAGGGGTACTCTACGCTCGTAGCTCCCGCTTAATTCCTGACAAAGCTGAACTAGGTTTCCGCTTCCCCTGTGACGGTCCTGGTCGTGGTGGTACCTGTCAGGTTTCTGGATGGGATCACGTCTTCCTCGGACTCTTCTGGATGTACAACTCCCTCTCCATCGTGATCTTCCACTTCAGTTGGAAAATGCAATCCGATGTTTGGGGAACCGTTGCCCCGGATGGTACGGTGTCTCACATCACCGCCGGAAACTTTGCTCAAAGTTCCATTACCATTAACGGATGGTTACGCGACTTCCTGTGGGCGCAAGCCTCTCAAGTGATCACCTCCTATGGTTCTGCTCTCTCTGCCTACGGCATCATGTTCCTCGCAGGTCACTTCATCTTTGCTTTCAGCTTGATGTTCCTGTTTAGTGGTCGTGGGTATTGGCAAGAACTGATTGAGTCCATTGTTTGGGCGCACAACAAACTGAAAGTCGCTCCGGCGATTCAGCCTCGTGCGTTAAGCATCATCCAAGGACGTGCAGTTGGTGTCGCTCACTACCTTCTCGGTGGTATCGTCACAACTTGGGCATTCTTCCTGGCGAGAATCATCTCCGTCGGTTAGAATCCCGGGCGAAAACGGTAAAATCAAACGCGGATTCGGCTTTGATGACCCGTTTTTCCAACCATACCACCACCGAAAGAAGACAACCCTTCGGTGGGGGTATATAAAGAAGTAAAAGATGAGCAGCATATTGCATCAGTCTCATTGGTCAGGTAGGAGAATTACCTCAAAAGGTTTATGGCAACTAAATTTCCCAAATTTAGCCAGGATCTCGCGCAAGACCCGACAACCCGTCGGATCTGGTATGGGATTGCCACTGCTCACGACTTTGAAAGTCATGATGGAATGACCGAGGAAAATCTGTATCAAAAGATTTTTGCCTCTCACTTTGGTCACATCGCCATCATCTTTCTGTGGACTTCTGGCACCCTATTCCACGTCGCCTGGCAAGGTAACTTTGAACAGTGGATTAAAGATCCGCTAAACGTCCGTCCCATCGCTCACGCCATTTGGGATCCTCAATTCGGACAAGGCGCAGTTGATGCCTTTACCCAAGCAGGAGCCGCTAACCCGGTTGATATCTGCTACTCCGGCGTGTACCACTGGTTCTACACCATTGGGATGACCAATAACCAAGACCTCTACCAAGGGTCGATCTTCCTGCTCATTCTGGCATCTCTGATGCTGTTCGCAGGTTGGTTACACCTTCAGCCCAAATTCCGTCCCAGTTTGCAATGGTTTAAGTTAGCGGAACACCGCCTGAACCATCACTTGGCTGGGCTATTTGGGGTGAGTTCCTTGGCTTGGACAGGTCACTTGGTCCACGTTGCTATCCCGGAGTCCCGTGGGGTTCATGTGGGTTGGGACAACTTCCTGTCTGTGAAACCTCACCCGGCTGGGTTAATGCCGTTCTTCACGGGGAACTGGGGCGTTTACGCTCAGAACCCTGATACGGCCAGCCATGTGTTTGGGACTTCTCAAGGGGCAGGAACCGCCATCTTAACCTTCTTAGGTGGCTTCCACCCTCAAACCGAGTCTCTGTGGTTAACGGACATTGCTCACCACCACTTGGCGATCGCGGTTCTCTTTATTGTTGCGGGTCATATGTACCGGACGAACTTCGGTATTGGTCACAGCATTAAAGAAATGTGTGATGCTAAAGAGTTCTTTGGCAAAAAAGTGCAAGGGCCTTTCAATATGCCTCACCAAGGTATTTATGAAACCTACAACAACTCCCTGCACTTCCAATTAGGATGGCACTTGGCCTGCTTAGGGGTGATTACCTCTCTAGTAGCCCAACATATGTACTCCCTGCCCTCCTACGTCTTCATTGCCAAGGACTACACCACCCAGGCTGCTCTGTTTACTCACCACGAGTACATCGCAGGCTTCCTGATGGTTGGGGCATTTGCTCACGGCGCGATCTTCTTAGTGCGGGACTATGATCCTGAACAAAACAAAGGGAACGTTCTGGATCGGGTACTGCAACACAAAGAAGCGATCATTTCTCACTTAAGCTGGGTTTCCCTCTTCCTCGGTTTCCACACCTTGGGACTCTATGTTCACAATGACGTAGTGGTTGCCTTTGGGACTCCTGAAAAGCAAATCTTAATCGAACCCGTCTTTGCTCAGTTCATCCAAGCCTCTCACGGTAAAGTCCTCTATGGCATGGATTTACTGCTCTCTGACCCCAACAGCATTGCTACCACCGCTTGGCCCAATCATGGCGCGGTGTGGCTGCCCGGTTGGTTAGATGCCATCAACAGTGGCGCAAACTCCTTGTTCTTAACCATTGGACCTGGGGACTTCTTGGTTCACCATGCGATCGCCCTCGGTCTGCACACCACCACCTTAATCTTGGTGAAAGGCGCTTTGGATGCTCGTGGCTCCAAATTAATGCCCGACAAAAAAGATTTCGGTTACTCCTTCCCCTGTGACGGCCCCGGTCGTGGCGGTACTTGCGACATCTCTGCTTGGGATGCCTTCTACCTCGCCATGTTCTGGATGCTGAACACCTTGGGCTGGTTAACCTTCTACTGGCACTGGAAACACCTCGGTGTTTGGACCGGTAACGTTGCTCAGTTCAACGAAAACTCCACCTACTTAATGGGTTGGTTCCGTGATTACCTCTGGGCGAACTCTGCTCAATTAATTAACGGTTATAACCCCTACGGTGTGAATAACCTCTCGGTTTGGGCTTGGATGTTCCTCTTCGGACACTTAGTCTGGGCGACTGGTTTCATGTTCCTGATCTCTTGGCGCGGTTACTGGCAAGAGTTAATCGAGACGATTGTTTGGGCCCACGAGCGCACTCCTCTGGCTAACTTAGTTCGCTGGAAAGACAAGCCCGTTGCTCTCTCTATCGTTCAAGCTCGTTTAGTGGGTCTAGCTCACTTCACGGTGGGTTACATCTTCACCTACGCAGCGTTCTTGATTGCCTCGACGGCTGGTAAGTTCGGCTAAAGTGTCGGCTAACTAAACTGAAAAATCCCCTACTGAGAAGTGGGGGATTTTTTAGCTTCATTGGGTAACCTTCTCCGCCCTAAAGGACGGAGCTTTAGCCCTAACCTGATACTCTATCTAGTAGCGAACAAGATAGCAGGTTGGTGCTTTCGGGACGGGTTACACACGCCCCCAAGAGTTTAATGTTTTGTGCGCCGTTAAAGTCGGCATCCCCTTGCCACCCACAGTGCTGACAATGATACTTTTTGCCAGAACGATAGGATTTGCCTTTGACTGGATGGATATGCAGACACTTATGACAGGTTTGAGAGCTATAGGCTGGATTCACAAAGATAACTGGAACACCAGCCCCTAGTGCCTTATAGGTAATATACTGGCGGAGCTGATGGAACGCCCAACTGTTTGAGCGTCTCCGTTCTGTCTTGTTCCTCGGCTTGCTATTAGTTCTGTCTCTAATGCCAGTCAAGTCTTCAAGAGCAATAGATTGCCCTTTAACTTTAGCAGACGCTACAAGCTGTTTACTAATGTTATGGTTCACCCAGGATTGATAACGCTTCTCTCTTCGGGATAGCCGTTTCAGCAGTCGCTTACTGCTTTTTGTGCCTTTCTTTTGGATTGATGCCCGTACCCTAGCCAACTTATCTCTCTTATTTTTGACCCCTTCTCCAGTAAACTTTTCGCCATCAGAACTAATTGCTAAATCAGTTCTACCTAAATCGACTCCCTTCACATCGGTAGTCTTAATAGGCTCCGGCGGTTCGTCCTTAACCTGGATATGGATATAAAATAATCCGTCCTTGTGCTTGCAAAGGGTGGCGG
>NZ_JAIHOM010000111.1 GCF_026130165.1 Spirulina subsalsa FACHB-351
CTCAAAATCGTGTTGTATCTAAACATTTCGGGCTGACCGATACCACGATTATCCATCCAATAACGAAGGACTTTATTTCGGACAAATTGGGATGTCCTAATTGCTTCATTAATGGCGGTTATTTGTTCTGGTTTAGGGTAGACCTTAAACTCGTAGACAAACACGGATGATACTGAGTTAATGGATATCAAATATTATAATAACATGGAATTGAAAAATGGGTAAATCCCACAATATCAGCAAAGAGAATCGTCACATCCTCAAAAAATTCTGCGATCGCCCCCTCGTCCTTTTTCAACCGATCTGCAATAGACCCCGGCAAAACATTCAACAACAAACGTTCCACCTTCTCCCGCTCCCTCGCCAACTCTGCCGCCCCCTGTTCCAGTTGCTTTAACATCCCATTAATCGACTGTCCTAATCCGCTTAACTCATCCGTTCCTCCCATCGGTACCCGCAACGTTAAATCATGACTGTCCCCCACCGCTTGAACGGCATCACTCAAACGAGCTAATCGCAACAAAACCAGTTTTTCTAACAAAATCACCGTTAACCCACCAAATCCCCCCCCAACCACTAATAACGACCCAATTAAATAGCGTAAAGCCCGTTGCCCCTGTTGATAAATCTCTTTACCTATTCCCTATTCCCTATTCCCTATTCCCTATTCCCTAGCCCCACGAGTAGAGTTATTCAGCAGACCCTAATTAACAATTCAGCAGACCTCTTCCCTTCACCATTGCGCTTGGGGTCCAGTCCAAACGGGGGCTTGAGTTTGACCATAAACTATGGGACGATCCTCAGAGGCTAAGGTTGTTTCATTGTCCTGATTAACTGCCCACAAAGGCCAGTGGTCCTCTCCGAGGGTTCCAGCACGAAATAAGACCTGTTGGGGGTAAAGGGTACTCCAACCCAATAACACCGCGTTAGTGTACTGAATGCGCGTCGGAGAGACGGTAGAGGTGCGATTATGAATCCGATCCCACACTACTCCATAGTCGGAAGCTTCGGAAGTACTGAACAATCCCTCAAATTGTCGGGCCAAAAGGCGATCGCCTCCTTCAGACCAAGACACCGGAATTAAAATAGAAATCGCCCCCGGTTGATACGCCTCCTCATTGTCATTAAACGGATTCCCCGCCAAGGGAGAAGTAGCTGTAATCGTTTGTAAATCTCCGGTTCTCAGGTTCTCTAAAAACATCACACTGGTGACACGACTGCCATAGAGACTCTGATCCGTGTACATTTGAATGCGACTATAGGCCGCATATTCGCCATCTGGTGATACTAAAGCCGGACTGCGATAATAACGAGGTTCAGGGTAGGAACTTTGACCAAATTCCGCATAAGTTGCCATGACCCAATTCCAAGGAATCGGATGAGGGCTGTTGAGGGGATCCGCAGCAACTTCGGGTTCAATCATATCAAGGGAAAGATCAGCGACTTGTAAAGGAGGATAAGCAGAAAAAGCATAATCCGTCGGAATCATAACCGTCGGAACGTCATCCCCCTCCACCCAAGTCGGTGAACTGGCTGTAATCCGCACCGTTGAAAGTAACAAGAGCGGTTTTGCATAAGACCAGTCAGAGGAAAACAAAGGTTTGACCATAGAAGTCATAGGATAGGGGAGTGCAACAGCGCTTCGTGCGAGGAGGAACGCTTCAAAAGTGACAGATTCCCTCACCCAATCCAAGATTGGGAGGAGAGTGTCTCGGCGGTTAACTAAACCAAAAAAGGCGACTCCCTTCATCTTATGCAATTTTCGGGATCTTTAAAAAATTTTCCAGAAATATTTTTAATGAAGAAAAAAAAACATCCGCTAAATGACGGAACATTATATCCAGCTTTAGGCGGAATTACTCAAATGACTGTTTTTTCCGCCGTGACCTCCTCCTGACACCGACTAATACGCTAGTACGGGTCGGGCTTCTCCTCTCCCAATCTTGACATCTCTAGGGGAGTGCCGCCAAGCCAGAGTTTGCAATCCGTGCTGGGACGAAATCAGGCTTTATGGCTCTCAATCGCCCAACGAGCTAATTCCGTCCGATTATGTAGATTGGTCTTGTTCAGCATATTCGACACATGACTTTCAATGGTGCGCTGGCTAACCTTGAGTTGCACGGCAATATCTCGGTTGGCCATCCCCTGGGCCACTAATTGCACTACCTTTAATTCTGTAGGGGTTAGTTCTACCCCTTCGGGAACTTGTAAGGTTTGCCCTAACTCAGATCCTTTATTGTGATGAATCAAGCGATTGGCTTGTTTTAGAGAGGATTCCACCTGTGCCACTAACTCTTCGGGTTCAAAGGGCTTCACCATATAGACATCGGCTCCTTTACTTAACCCTTTAACCCGGTCTTGGCTTTGTCCCTTGGCTGAGAGGAATAAAAAGGGAATCCAACTGGTTTGGGGGTTATCTCGGACGTTTTCCACCAAGGCATAACCATCCATTTCTGGCATCATCACATCACAGATGATCATGTCGGGAATCTCCTGTTCCAAGATATCTAGAGCTTCTCGACCGTTTTCTGCTGTCACGACTTGATAACCCCTGAATTCCAAATAATCCTTCACTAAAAGAATTAAATTCGGGTCATCGTCAATCAACAATAGTTTTTTGCTCTCTTTTTGCGCGTTGTCTTTCATCGCCTGATACTCACCATCATGGGACGAGGTGTTCTGGGTTTGTAGTCTAGTCTCTGTATTATCCCCTAAGAATTGGGGTTCCTCTTGTTTTTTTTACAAGTTTCTTCCGGAGTAATCACTTGCGGACTCTTGTGGGGGTGCAGTGGCAGGGGAAACAGGGGGTAGGGGATGACGACACAAAACGTAATCTTGAACGATTTGGTTTTGTAACAAATGTTCTTGAATAATGCGTTCCATGACTTCTGGGGTGACGTTGCCATACCAGACTCCATCGGGATACACCAACAAGATTGGCCCTTCGGTACAAATTCGGAGACAGTTGGTTTTGGTGCGAAAGACACAGGTGGGGCGGTCAGGGGTGGGGGTGTCTAATCCCAACTCTTTCAACCGTTGTTTGAGATAGTCCCAAGTGGCTAAACCTTGCTCTTTAGGACAACATTTGGGTTTGGTTTGGTCGGCACAGAGGAATAGGTGGCGTTGAATTTGGGGAATTCCTAAATTGGCGATCGCTTTTTGTACCACACAACCCGCTACATCTGGCCCTGGCTCTGATTCAGCGACCTTCGATTCTACTCCTGCTGATGGGGTCATCTCTGGGGAATCCAGCATAATTTTTTGCGCGCAAGTGATTCAATTTCCATAAAACCATGCTACACTAGAAAGCTGTGAGTTTTTGGCAACGCCATGAATGCAGAAGAAATTATTCGGTCGATTGAAGCAGAACAGCTAAAAGATGACCTGCCGATCATCCATGTGGGTGACACAGTGCGGGTCGGTGTACGGATTAAAGAAGGCGAAAACAAAGAACGGATTCAACCCTATGAAGGGACTGTCATTGCCAAACGGAATGGGGGCATTAATGAAACCATCACCGTGCGGCGGATTTTCCAAGGGGTTGGTGTAGAGCGGGTGTTCTTACTCCATTCTCCTAGAATCGCTGAGATTAAAATTGTGCGCCGAGGAAAAGTGCGTCGCGCCAAATTGTATTATCTGCGCGATCGCGTGGGCAAAGCGACTCGGATCAAACAACGTTTCGATCGGGCTTTGTGAAAAACTTTTTCCGGTGGAATGGGAAAGGCCGCCCAAAATTTCCCCTTTTGCGTTAAACTGGATTACGAGCCAGATCACCCAAGCTTGCTAAGTCGCTTTGGATTAGAATCTAAAACCCTAGAATCTAGAACCCAAGCTAAACAGCAACAATCAAGGGTCTGCTTGCGCTCTTAGTTCAGTTGGTAGAACGCAGGTCTCCAAAACCTGATGTCGGGGGTTCAAGTCCTCCAGGGCGCGTCTAACCTCAAAACCAGATAATTCATTCTCCCGAATGGAGTGATCTTGGGGATGAAAGTCAGGTATTGTTTCGACCTAACTTTCTCAAGGGTTAAAACCCCCTACCCAAAAGGATCTGAGGCTAGAGTGATTAGAGCAAGCGATTCACTTCGTGACGCTACGCGAACGCAGTTTTGCAATTCGATTCACCCTAACAAAAACTTGCTGCTCATCGTGCAGAACTCGATCATCCGAGGAGGAAGTTGTGGCCAAAAAAAATGTTGCGAACCAAGAGAACTCGAACGGAGGCAATCAACCTCAAGATGGTTCTCCCAAAAACGCTAAAAATAAACCCAAAAACACAGAAGTAGTTTCCTCCAAGGAAACCGACAAAGCATCCGGTTCAGACTTCAGTCCGGTAGAGTTCCTCAAAGAATCCCGGGAGGAACTATCAAAAGTCGTCTGGCCTTCCCGTCAGCAACTGATCAGCGAGTCTGCTGCCGTAATTTTGATGGTGACATTAGTCGCCACCACCATTTACTTTGTAGATAATCTGTTTGTTTGGTTAAGTAGGACGGTGTTCTGATGATGTTTCCCACTGACGAACCCGAAGAGTTTAACACAGAAGAACAGGAAGAAACCTCCCTGCAAAGCAGCACACCAAAAACAGCACGCTGGTATGCTGTGCAAGTTGCGTCAGGCTGCGAAAAGCGGGTTAAGGCCAACCTAGAACAGCGCATTCGCACCCTGGATGTGACCGACCGCATCCTGCAAGTGCAAATCCCCCAAACGCCCACCGTTAAGGTACGCAAAGACGGGACGCGCATCCACGGCGAAGAAAAAGTCTTCCCCGGTTATGTTCTGGTGCAAATGCTACTCGATGATGAATCTTGGCAAGCGGTTAAAAGCACCCCCAATGTGATTAACTTTGTGGGAGCCGAACAGAAGCGCCGCTATGGCAGAGGGCGGGGTCATGTGTTACCTGTTCCCCTCAGTCCCTCAGAAATTGAGCGGATCTTCAAACACGCCCAAGAACAAGAACCCGTGGTCAAAGTGGATATGTCCGTCGGGGATCAAATTATGGTGTTGTCGGGTCCTTTTAAAGATTTTGAAGGCGAAGTTATTGAAGTCAGCCCGGAACGGAGCAAACTCAAAGCCTTGCTTTCGATCTTTGGACGCGATACGCCTGTGGAATTGGAATTTAATCAGGTAGAGAAGAAGAGCTAGAAATGGCGAAAAAAGTTGTTGCCTTAGTGAAATTAGCTTTGCCAGCAGGCAAGGCTGCCGCTACCCCTCCCGTCGGCCCGGCTTTGGGTCAACACGGGGTGAATATCATGGCCTTTGTGAAAGAGTACAACGCCAAAACCGCCGATCAAGCGGGGATGGTGGTTCCGGTGGAAATCTCCATCTATGAAGACCGGAGTTTCACCTTTATTCTCAAAACCCCTCCCGCTTCGGTCTTAATTAAAAAAGCGGCTGGCATTGAAAAAGGCGCGAGCCAACCCAATAAACAAGTGGTGGCGACCATTACCCAAGACCAACTCCGCAAAATTGCCGAAACCAAAATGCCCGACCTCAACGCCAATGAT
Source organism: Spirulina subsalsa FACHB-351 (assembly GCF_026130165.1). Taxonomy (GTDB): domain Bacteria; phylum Cyanobacteriota; class Cyanobacteriia; order Cyanobacteriales; family Spirulinaceae; genus Spirulina_A; species Spirulina_A subsalsa_A. Next base: position 5,502 of record NZ_JAIHOM010000111.1, read on the forward strand.
GTAGAAGCGGCTATGCGCATTATTGCCGGAACCGCCAAAAATATGGGCGTAAAAGTCGCGGCTGAATAACCCCGGTACAAGATTAAACCTGCACAACTGAAACAAATGTATTGGGGAGAGGCCAAGGCTTCGTTAGGACCCAAGGAGAAAACATGGTAAAAAAAATTTCCCGTCGTTTGCAAGAGGCTCTGGCCAAGGTAGAGAAGCGCGCCTATGAGCCGTTAGAAGCGCTGAATTTATTAAAAGAAACCGCCACTGCGAAGTTTAACGAAACCGCAGAAGCTCATATCCGTCTGGGCATTGACCCGAAATACACAGACCAACAGTTACGGACAACGGTTTCCTTCCCCAAAGGCACCGGACAAACGGTTCGAGTCGCGGTGATTGCCCGGGGGGAAAAAGTGGCTGAAGCCACCAACGCCGGAGCCGATATTGCTGGGTCTGAAGAACTGATTGAAGAAATCCAAAAAGGGATGATGGACTTTGATCTAGTGATTGCCACCCCGGATATGATGCCCCAAGTGGCTAAATTAGGGCGTTTATTAGGGCCACGAGGCTTAATGCCCTCACCCAAGGCTGGCACCGTGACTATGGACATTGCCGGGGCTATTGATGAGTTCAAAGCCGGGAAACAAGAATTTCGGGCTGACCGAACGGGCATCGTTCATGTTATGTTTGGTAAGGCATCATTTTCCCCAGAAGATTTATTGACCAACTTAAAGGCACTGCAAGAAGTGATTGATCGCAATCGTCCTTCTGGTGCAAAGGGCCGGTACTGGCGTAGTGTGTATGTGTCGGCTTCTATGGGGCCTGCCATTGAAGTGGATATTAACGCACTCCGCGACCTAAAACTGGATGCAGCCTAGTTCAGGCTAGGTTCAACTAAGACAATTGCATACTGTACAACACCAAAGACAGCAGAAGTCTCACCAGACTTAATTTTCTGCCGAGGTGGAGTCTGTTACAGTTTCTACCTTTGGATTCCTGGTCCCAAACAGAGAATCCAATGCTGGGAACTGTAACACTCTGACCCCGGCGAATCTGTCGGGGTCTTGTTGTCACAGGACGCATACTATCCCAAGCAAATAAGGAGGTGACAGGATATGGGGAGGACTCGGGAAAACAAGGCCGAGATTATCGCCGATCTCAAGACTAGTCTGAGTGAGGCGCAATTAACGGTTGTTTTCGATTACCAAGGACTCTCGGTGGGCGAAATCGGTGATTTACGCGACCGAGTACGTCCGACCGGAACCGTCTGTACGGTGACGAAAAATACCTTAATGCGGTTAGCCGTAGAAGAGGATGACAATTGGCGACCGATGACGGAATTTCTGTCCGGTTCCAATGCTTTCCTGTTCGTTAAGGATGATATTGGTGGGGCTATTCGCGCTTACCAGGAGTTCAAGAAAGTCAGTAAGAAAACTGAATTCCGGGGTGGCGTGATGCAGGGGCGCGCCTTGAATGAAGAACAAGTTAAGGCGATCGCAGACCTGCCCTCCAAAGAAGAACTCATGGCCCAAATCGCTGGGGCGATCAACTCGATTGCCACCCAGCTGGCCGTGGGAATCAACGAAGTGCCTTCGTCTTTGGCACGGGGAATCAACGAAGTGCCGGCCTCTGTGGGTCGTGTCATTCAAGCCAAGGCTCAAAAAGACCAAGAAGGCTAAATTCCCCAAAAAAAAGTCCGCCCTCACAGCGGACCCCAATCCAGAACACAATGATTATCTCTATCTATAAGGAGTTTACCAATGTCTGCTGCAACTGAAGAAATTCTCGAAAAGCTAAAATCTCTGACCCTGCTGGAAGCTTCTGAATTAGTTAAACAAATTGAAGAAGCCTTTGGTGTGAGTGCTGCGGCTCCGGCTGGCGGCATGATGATGATGGCCCCCGGTGCTGCTGTGGGTGGTGCTGCGGCCGCAGAAGAAGTCGAAGAAAAAACCGAATTCGATGTCATTCTCGAAGAGTTCCCTGCCGACAAGAAAATTGCCATCCTCAAAGTCGTGCGCGGTATCACGGGCTTGGGCCTCAAAGAAGCCAAAGAATTGGTCGAATCTGTGCCTAAACCCGTCAAAGAAGCCACCGGCAAAGATGATGCTGAATCGGTCAAGAAACAGCTCGAAGAAGCTGGGGCTAAAGTCAGCGTTAAATAGAGCTTAATTTGAAATCAACATTAGAGGTCTAGGTTAACTAGACCTCTTTTTTGGCTTGTTGGACAAACCATGTCATTTGTCGCAAAATCCCCCGTAATAGAGCTACTTCTTGGGGGGTTAAATCGGCCCGACCATACAAACGGCGAAATTTTTCCATTTTAGCCCCGGCTGTGTGGGGGTAAAGATAACCGATTTGCAGTAAAACCTGTTCAAGATGTTGGTAGTAGCCCTCTAAGGTTTCTAAGGGGGCTGTGGTGGGTCTGAGGGCAGGGGGAAGGTCTTCTGGGGTTGTTTGATATAACTCGTAAGCACAAACAGCCACCGCTTGGGCTAGGTTGAGGGACGGATAAACCGGATTGGCCGGAATACTAACACAGCGCTGGGCATAGTGGAGTTCTTGATTGGTTAATCCACTATCTTCCCGCCCAAAAATCACCGCAGAAGGGGCATTTTGCGCCCTTAACCAAGGGAAGACAACCCGAGGGGTTTCTAGAGGCAGGGGAACTGTCCCCTCCCGTCCTGTGGTCGCTACAGCATGATAACAGCCTTGTAAAGCTTCGGGTAGACTCTCCACTTGGCGCGCTTGGGCTAACACATCATCCCCATGTACCGCCATTCGTCGGGCTTCTTCCCCCCAAGGATCACATTGAGGATTGACTAAGACCAATTGGGACAACCCCATATTTTTCATCACCCGTGCTACTGCACCCACATTGAGGGGGCCGGCAGGTTCTACTAAAATAATCCGAATCTGTTCAAGGGTCATGAGGTCGGGGCGATTAGAACGGAATATCATCTAAATCCGGTTCATTGTCACTTGAGGAAAAACCCGAGGGGACTGTTACAGGTTCTGGTGGGGGAGCAACGGGGGCAGGGTTGGGGGCTTTGTTATAGTTGAGAGGGACGACATTACTGGGACGGGGAGAGGCCTCCGAGGTGGACTGGGAGGTGAGGGTGGGGGAGAATGTGCCGTCTTGTTTGTAAATCCGAGAGACGGATAATTCTGCGCGCTTTTCTTTATAGCCTTCGGGACGGTCAATGGTGTTCATTCTCAGACTGCCTTGGAGAATAACGCGATCGCCAACTTGATAACTTTCTTGAATATCTGTGGCTAAATTTCCCCACCCCACCGCTTTTAAGGTCATGGGAGGATCTTCCTCCCGTCCCCCCTCAAACTCCACAATCATAGAAGCGACGGGGGTTTGATTGTCTTGGGTATAACGCAATTCTGGGGCTTGCACAATCCGTGCCATCAAAATACAAGTATTCATAGTTTTCGGGGTAGTTTCTAAGCCATAGACCTAGTGTAGAGTTTTTGTATTACTATCGCAACTGTTGATTAACTCTTGTCTAGGGAATCGGGAGCAATTATTAATTATTAATTAGGGCTTGCTGAATAACTTGGGGAGCAGGGGAGCAGGGGAGCAATTATCAATTATCAATTATCAATTATCAATTATCAATTCCCTCTGTTAATCCTGCTGGGTAAATCCTTAAACCCTCAGCCCCAACGGCCTGCATTTTCGCCCCATTTTCTTGGGCTAAGGCAATCCGCCCCGTCAGTCGAGGCAATAATACTTGCCATTGCAAGGGAGAAAGTTCTCCCACCCAACTGATAACGGTTTCTTCTCTCACTGTTATTTCTTCTTCCATTAATAAATTCATCACGACAAAAGAAAGGATTAAGTTGGCGTTTTCTTCACTCACTCCCGTATGATCAATGAGTAATGTCACCTGTTCCGGTTGGGGATGTTGGGCAATAGTATAAATGGCATGACCGAGGTTTTCGGCAATGGTTTCCTCCTCTTGAGTCCAGTCCGGGAAAATAATTAAGTTACTCTCTTTAAGTTGTAAAAAGTCTAAGGTAGCGAGTAATAAATTTTCTTGCACTGTAGCCGCCATTTTAGCCCAAGTAAATTGTTGGGCTTGTTTTAACCCTTGATTGATTAAATCCTGTCGAATCAGGGGTTTTTGTACTTCACAGAGGGCATTCGTCATGCCGTCTACGTCATACTCATTAATATAAATTGCTGCCTCTCCAGCAACTTCGGGAATGGAAGCATTGGCGCAAGTGATCACCGGACAACCACAGGCCATTGCTTCTAAAATGGGCAAGCCAAAGCCTTCATATTTGGACGGATAAACTAAGGCAATTGCTCCCCCATAGGCTAATCTCAATTCCTCGTCACTCAGTCTTAATAAATGGATGATCGTCCCGGGGACTAAATTTCTTAATTTATCTTCTAAAATACCATAGGTTCCTGTACAAACTAATTCAAAACCTTGGCGGGAACAGAGTTGGGCAAAGGCTTTAAAAAACAGGGGGGCGTTTTTATAGCCCGTGCCGGGGGCGGAGAGGAGAAAATAAGGCTTTTGGATGCCATATTTCAGTTTAAATTGTTGAATGTCTGTCGCTGTGGGGGGGGTAAAGGGGGCTTTTACGCCACAGTGGGCAACGGTGACGGAGGAGACATGGGAGAAGAGTTTTTGTAAGTCTTGGGCGGTGTTGTGGGAAATGGCTAGAAAGGCGCTAGCGCGTTGGATAGCGGCGTGTTTTTCTTGCCACATGGGGTTATTAAAGTTAGCCCCTAAGACTTCGGGAATCATATCATAGGCCATGAAGACGGAAGGGGTGGAGGTGGGGAAACTGTAGTAGGTTGAGATGAATAAGTCGGCTTGATTGCGATCGCATAATTCCTGTAATTGGGCGTGATCTGCCGCTAAATCGTTATAATTATGCTCCGGTAACGTTTGATATTGAATCCCGGCAACTTTCGGCGCACTCCCTGCCCGATCAATTACAATCAAATGCCGTCCAAATTCCTGTCTAGCCCACTCTTCTAACAAACTCCTCCACACCCTCGCAATACCCGTTTGATAACGTTGGAAAAATACCCCGTCAATCACAATAATCGGTTTGGGAGGGCTAAGTTTAGCTGGGGACAACGGCAGGGCATTTAAGTTAAAAGTCCAAGCCCCTGTTTCCTCTTTTTTCATAATAGGTTCAATGCCCAAGGGGATACTATGATCGACCATTGTATCATCCCCCACCCAAGGGAAATATTCCCGCAATAACACCGGAAACTGTTCGGCAGCTTGCAGTTGTTGCCAGTAATTTAAAGCTTTGGCATAGCCATAATACTGTTCCTTAAACTGCAATTGTTCCGGCAAAACATAGGCAAAATGTTGAAAAATTAACCCCTTTTGTTCTGTTTCGGTGTGAGTAAATGGATTGACGGCGGCTACATTACGAAACTTCCCATCGGCTAAGGGTTCAACTAATACAGGCGGTTCATGGGCTGCCCAAAAATAACCGGGTTTATAACGCCATGTTCTCAGCCAATCTTGTTGAGGATTTTGGCTGTAACAGTTGCGCGTGGTGATGATTAAATCCTCTCCCACAAAGTACCAACACCAATAATAAGCCGCCGTTTTTTCCGGGTGACTAATAAATAAGTTCCACGTCTGTTTAATTTGCTCAACAGTCCACAATTCATCTACATCAATCTGCCATAATAAACAGTCTTCTTGAATGTTTTTGAGGGGAGCGTTCACCATGTCCCGTTTCCCTTCCCAGAATGTGCCTTTAGGTTGACGATAGAGGGTAATTTGATCTGGGTATTGGGCAACTAATTGATCTAAGTAGTCTGATGTGCCATCGTGACTTAATCCTTCCCGATGGATAGAGTCGGTTACTTGTCCCCCTAACTTCACACTCCAAGCTGTATCATGTTTTAAGTCCGCTACCCCTTCCACAATATGCCAGTGCCACGGAAAGGGTAATTGTTGCAAGATTTCAATGTGGTAACGGATAAAAGGTTCTCCGTTTAAAACAATGGTGAAAAAGTGAACGGGGAGGGCAGGAAAGGCAATATAGTTTTCATAAAAAGCAGAGGAATCATGGATTAATTCGCCGATTTCTCCCTCTGGAGTGATTTCGTGGCACTCATACCCTTGGGCGGCTAAAATATTAAAGGTTTCTTGGGCAGTTTTATTTAAGCCCTCTAGCATTTTTTGCGAGATTTCAAATTGAATAAACTGCACTTTTTTCTCGGCTAGGAGTTGCTCTGCTCCTTGAAAAACATAACTTTCTGCGCCCTCTACATCGACTTTTAAAAAGTCTATTTTCTCAACATTATGCTCTTGACAAAAGGTGTCTAATGTGATAGCTTCGACTTGTTCGGTTTTGACAATCGGCACAATTTCATAGTTGCCGTGAGGGTCACTCATCACAGGTTTTCCTAAGCTATTCCACGCGGAATAATCGTCGGGGAATTCGTTAAATTCTAAGGTGGTATTGTCGGCGTAGACGGCCTTTTGTGTCAGGGTAATATTATTGAGTTGATACTCGGCTAAACGGGTTTGGAGTTGAGCAAAAATGCTAGAAGTTGGTTCAAAGGCATAGACTCGTCCAAAGTAACCGACTAACTGGCTCAGGAGGATGGAATAATCACCAATATTCGCCCCCACATCAAAGACGGTGGCGCGTTTGGAAACTAGGTTTTCTACCAGTTTTTGTTCTTTTTGTTCGGGATTTAAAGCTAGTTGGGTGAGAATGTCTTGTTTTTTGTAGGGGGATGTGTTGCGTTTAAAGATGGCGTAGCCGTTTCTGATTTGGCGATTTTCGGCAATCAATTCATATTGCCAATCGGCGGCTAAACGGTAGTAGTTTTTATAGTTTTTATAGGTGTTGATATCATCAAGCAGGATAAAGGTTGAACCATAAACGGCTTGTAGTTCGGCTTCTCCGGTGAATTCTGAACCATCAATGAGGACGAGATCAAATTGTTCTAGTTGCTGTTCTTGTTTAATGTGTTCAATGCCGTTTTCTGTCGCGCCCCACTGCTGAACGTATTCAATATCTTGTTGTAGCCAGTTTAAAACGGTGGGGAGGGGATAGGCGTTTAATCCGGTGTGGTATTGGGTATAAAATTCTTCGACTTCGTTGGGTGTGGGGAATTGGTTTAAGTGGACGGAGGAGAGGTTATAGCAGTGAACAAAGGGATAGTTTTGATAGGTTTTCTTAAGTTCACGAAAGCGAGGTTTGGAGATTTCTAAGCAGAATAAACGGGGGTGATGGGGGTTTTTTGCTAATCCTGTGACAAAGGCTTCGGTACTGCCTCCCCCGGAAGATGAACCAATTTCTAATACGGTTTCGATGGGTTCGTTGGCGGTTAGTTGAATGATGAGATCGTAAAATTCATCATGTTTGATTTCTGGGGGAATAATACGGTCTAGTTCGGAGGAAGACATGGAGCATTTTGGCAGTAGATGGCAGGAGAAAATCAAGGGTCAGATGGTTGGGGGGGTGGGGGTTTCCCTCTATTCTTTTCTCTCATTCTGTTGGACTTTTTGAGGTTTGATCTGGGTTTTTCAACCCTAAAGTGGTGAGGATGAAACGGTGAGAGATGGTGAAAAAAATTAGGTTTTGAAAAAAATTAGGTTTTTTTAGGGGGTTGCTAAAGTTGGGAATTTTTGGTAAGATATTCTTACATAATGGGAGTGGTTTTGCTTATCGATAGGCGCAACCACTCCCATTCTGATGAAATTATTTGAATTCTACCGAAAAAATGAGCGCCTGTCAAGGGGTTTTATCCCCCTATTCCCTAGGGTTTACTGAATAAGCCCAACGCTAGACTTAACAAGGGAATTGATAATTAATAATTAATAATTGACAATTGTCAATTATTCCTGACTCCCCCTGCTCCCCAAGTTATTCAGCAAGCCCTACCTATTCCCTATTTTGTTGGGTTACGCTGTCGCTTCACCCAACCTACAAATCGCTACAAATCGCTGGTTACTGTTCCGGGGGAGGCACAATAATTTCACCGGATTCGATGGCTTCGAGTTGCTGTTTAATAGCTCTTAATTCTTCCTGTTGTTGGGGAGAATCGGCGCTTAAAGTAATGAGTTTATCAATCTGTTCGATGGCCTGATCATACTGTTGCAGTTCAATATGGACGGCGGCAATGCCTTGTAGAACGTCAACATTTTCGGGTTCTAATTCGGCCCACTTTTCTAGGGGTTCTAGGGCTCCGGCTACGTTCCCCATGCCGATGCGAGTTTGGACTAATCCCTCTAGGGCAGTGCGGTTGTCCGGTTCTCGTTCTAGGAGAAGCTCATAATTGCGTTCTTGGACAGCTAACTGCTGATTGATGGCAGCTTCTTCCGTTTGGGGGGCATTTTGGCCTCGTTGACGGTTGCTAGTTAATAAACTGGCTGCCCCAAAAGCGCCAGTCCCTAAGAAGGCAATACCAGACACAACAATTAAAATACGCTGAACAAGGGATCTTTCAGATTTAGCCATAAAGCCAAGAATTAGAAGCGGTTAGAACTAGGTTGACGATAACATTTCGATAGAACAATCAGCAATGCGACGGGCAGCACCGGGGATTCCCATGCGTTTCTTGCCATTGTCGCCGATGATTTGTAATAAATCGGGTTTGCTTAGGACTCCTTTAATGGTGTTTCCTACGTCTTGGGGTTTTTTGGCTAACATGACGGAAACACCGAGTAAACGGGTTTGGGCTTCGGCAAATTGGGGGTTAAATTGGGGGCCTTTGCCGGGGAGGGAAATGGCGGGTTTGCCTAAACCGACGAATTGTTCTGTGGCGGTGCCGGCCATGGCGATCGCAACATCGGCGGCTAACAAACAAGCATGATAGGCTTGTTGGGTTAGCACTAACTGGGCTTTCCCTTGACTAAAAATAAAGGCTTCGGTGTCTAAAAAGGGGACTGTTTTGGGAAATTCGCTCTCCTCTTGCCAACCAGCGGCCTCTAGTGCTTGAATTAGGGGTTGAGGATCTAGACTAGATGCGATCGCGCCGAGGAAGATTTGCGATCGCCCTTGAAACGCCTCCTGTACCCCCGGCAAGGCTTCCAGAATCGTCTCCCAGTTGTGATATACTTCAGGCGCTCTAGACCCCGGCAGTAGGGCTACCGTCAAGGGTCGATTTTTCTCCTGCCACTCGGGGATATTGCGAATATAATCCGGGTTTGAGGACTCGGCGATCAGATCATCCATCATGGGGTTGCCCAAATCAAAGGCCTTAATCCCAAAGCGGTTTAAGGTGTTGGTGGTAATGGTATCCCTCGGAAACACCGCCCGACAGTTGGGGCGCTGCATTAACCATCGTTCCCAAGGCAAATAAACGGAACCGGACCAACCTTCTCGCTGACGATTTTTGGATAACCAACCCGCCTCATCCCGTAAATAATACTCCGACTTAGCGGTTCCCACAAAGGCATAGGGAGCGCCACTCAACCAACCTAACAGTAAGGGGACAATATCCCCCACAGCCAAGATAACTCCTTCCCGTTTGCCCCACTTGCGCACTAAACGATACTGGGCCCAAGTCAGACCAATGAGGCCCCCGCGCACATCATTCCATAACTGTCGCCCATCCATGTAGATAAAGCCTCCCGAGGGCATTTTCTTCACGGGTCCGACAATGGGGATAGCGGCCTGAACATAGGCGTGTCCTTCCCCTACCAAGGGCAAGGCCGCCACCTCCGGGGCGTTGGGATGTTCCTGCAATTGTTTTAAAATCCGCACGGCGATCGCATCTTCACCGTGACCATTACTCAAACATAGTAATTTCATGCCAAATCAGGGGGATGAGCAGAGCAGAACTTGACCATCCCTATTATGGATTGACCGGGCATAAATGCAAGGGATTTTTTGCCCAAAACGGGGAAAATGCCCTAAACACAGCCCTCAATGTAGCCCACCTCCGGCATTTTCCCGCTCCGAATCCGGGTGATGCGCCCTTGGGCATCGGTTTCAAAGACTACGCGATAATTGCGCTGTGCGCTGTCTTGGGGCATGAAAAAGAGATATTTCCCCCCCGGCACATATTCGTGGGGTTCTGCGACGATTTGACCGGGGTAGAGGGAACGAATGCGAGCCTCTGTATCCCCAACTTTTGCGCCGCTGAGGGTGCTAAGGCGGGGGTTGCCTGTTTCCACCCGAGCGATTTTGCCCTCTGTCACCATGAATAACACATCGGTTAGGTTCGGGGGACGATAGAACAAACATCCGTACTCCTCTCCTCCACTGGCCTGTTGAGTGAAGGTCATTCCTGTCACCTGTGACGCTTGGGCGATTGTCATGCCCACTTGTACCGGACCCATTCCCGTTAGGGTGAGTTTGGATTGCTCCGTGAGGGGAGTAGGAGACTGTTGTTGCTGGTTAGATTGGGGGGTGTTAGTGGGTTTTTGGAGTAAGTCTAGACAGTGATTTTCGCCACTGTGATCGGCTAAACAGTTGCCATGGCGATCGCGAATCACCACCTGATCAACCGTAGGAAACTGCTTCAGTGTGGCTTCTAGGGTACTCCGTAACTGGGCATCATGACCTAATCCCTTAAGCGTTACGGTGCGGCAAAATTGGAGATCCGCGACTTGATTGGCGATCGCTAACTTAAAATCCTCCCCACAATTAGACGCACCGCTTAATTCCAACAGCGACTTTAACCCCAGTCTAGCTTCTGCTTCCGTTGGCCCCACCATCAACTGATTCACCGCGAAACGCGCCACCCCTTGACTGCTCGTCTGCCGCCAAACCGGTTCAACATAGGTAAAATCCTCATCACTTTCCGGGCTTTTAGCAAAATACACCCGCACCGCCACCTCTTCAGGCCCGCTAGTTTGGGGGACTTGTGTCGTCTGGGTGCTTTCCGTCTCCGTCGGGCTTTCTAGCGTCGTTTCTGGGCTGGCGCTGCTCCCATTGCCATCCTCAACAGAGGACAATTCAGGCGTTGCACAACCGACCAGTAACCAGAAAGGAACAAATGCACTTAATACAAAAGTTGATAAAAATTTAGCATTAAACATAATCAATAGGACCTCTATCATTCTTAGGGATTCGTAACCCTTTCCTTTGATCTACAAGCTAAATCCTTAGGGTTTAGGAAAAAACGCCAATTGTGCAACTTTCCCAAGCGCACCTCAAACCCTCTTGTTTTCTGACCTTGTAGTGATTAGGGGCTATTGCATCCACCCAGAAGGTGTGTAGTCCTTTGTCCTTGGGAGATTAAGGGCTAAAGCCCAACAACGAACTAGGTTGGTCGTCACCCCATTTTAAATCGTTAAAATAGGGTTAAGATGCCTCAGACTGCTCCCCCTGAACGAAGAAATCAGACAAAATTTCAATTGCACCAAACCCATTCCCCTTAACCGCTCTGAGAACAATTACCGATCATGTTTTCTTGAAAGCCCCGATACTTTAGGACGGGGATGAAAAGAAAAACAGTATGTAACCCGCGAAGCGTCAACACTTAATGAGCCTTGCCAGTTTTATTAAGTGTGTTATAATG
>NZ_JAIHOM010000112.1 GCF_026130165.1 Spirulina subsalsa FACHB-351
GAGAGTTTAGAGCGTTATGTGAAGCTAAATCACAGAAGTACAGCCGTGAGTTTGTTGTTATTAACCCATGGGAACCAACAAGTCAGGTCTGCTCTGAGTGCGGTTACAAATGGGGCAAGCTTGATTTGAAAATTCGGTCAGTTCAGTGTTTAAATTGTGGAACTGAACACGACCGAGATGAAAATGCAGCGAAAAATATAAACAAAGTCGGGATAGGGCATTGCCACGACTCTAAACGGACACGGATCGACCGTAAGACTACTTCGGTAGCAAGTTGAAATGATGTGTCAAGAATCCCGGCGCGTTCACGCCGGGGAGTATGTCAAAATTGTTTAGTGATTACTGTTTACCCGGATTAATTTTGATGGTTAACTTACCCCCCCTCAATACGGACACTATTTGGGCAATTCTGAATGAAGAGTTAAGTGATGATACGGTCAATCAATTAGTCTGGCACTATTTGGGCTATCGTTACGATGAAACAAGCCAAAAGTGGAACAATGAACAAGTAGCCCCGGAGTGGCGGCAAGACTACCCGGAACCCCCAGATTTTATCGCCCATCGCCCCCCAACGGTCAAACTAACGCGCTCTATCCCTGCGGCCAATAAACAACTGTTGAAAGAGGAATTAGGCTTTAAGGGCTATAAGGTGGGGGAGTTTAGCCCCACCCAAGCACGACGGGCAACGATGGCCAATTGGTTGTTAAGTTATCTGAATGTCGTCGGAAAGCCCGCGCCATAGGGAACGTTAATTGAGGCAGTGAACTACCCCACCCTGCTTGTCTTTTCCCACCACCTCTTCCCGACTAATGGATGTTGCGTTAGCCCTAAGTGGTATATTCGGCGTTAATTTTCACATAATCGTAACTGAGGTCACAGCCCCAAGCGCTGCCTTTCCCGGAACCATTGCCTAAATCTACGGCAATAATCAGGGGATTATCTCGCCGTTGGCCTCCTTCGGGGAAGGAGGAGTCTTGGGCAATTTGCCTCATATAATCACTAGCGGCCTGACGATCATAGGGCATGGGCTGACCGCCGTCCATCATTAAGAAGTCCCCGAGTTTAATCCGCAGGTGATCTTGTTCAAAGGGGACTCCAGCCCGTCCGGCAGCCCCGGCAATGCGCCCCCAGTTGGGATCTCGGCCAAATATGGCGGACTTGACGAGGGAGGAACCGACAATGGTTTTGGCGACTTGACGGGCGGCCGCATCATTGGGGGCTCCGGTCACTTGGACTTCAATTAAACAGGTGGCTCCTTCCCCATCTCGGGCGATCGCCTTGGCTAAATATTGGCACACTTCGGTTAACATGGCCTCTAGTTTCTCGCCGTCGGCGTTCATCTCGGTAATGGCTGAGGTGCGGGATTGACCATTGGCTAGGGCTATTAGTGAGTCATTTGTACTGGTATCCCCATCCACTGTAATTTGATTAAAGCTTTTGTTGGCGGCACGGGTGAGCATTTCTTGCCAGAGGTGGGTTGAGACGGCAGCATCACAGGTAACAAAGGATAACATGGTGGCCATGTTGGGGTGAATCATCCCTGAACCCTTGGCAATGCCTCCAATGCGCACGGGACGGCCTTCAATGGTGGTTTCGAGGGCGATCGCTTTCGTGACTAAATCGGTGGTAATAATGGCTTGGGAAGCGGCATCTCCCCCAGTTTCTGATAAGCTAGCGACCAGTTGGGGAATCCCCGCCCGGAAAGCCTCCATTTTCATCCGTTGTCCGATGACCCCCGTTGAAGCGAGGAGGACGGCATCTGGGCTAATATTGAGGTGCTGGGCGACTAATTGGGCGGTTTCTAGGGCATCTTGCCATCCCTGATCTCCTGTGCCTGCATTGGCCTGTCCCGCATTACAGAGAATCGCCCGCGCATAGGCTTTTTGTTGCAGACGTTGACGACAGTAATCTACACAGGCCGCCCGCACTACAGAGGTGGTGAAAACCCCGGCTGCGATCGCCTCTGTCTCTGAGTAAATCAGGGCTAAATCCGGCGCCCCAGAGGGTTTTAGCCCGGCAGTAATCCCGGCTGCCTTAAAGCCTCTCGGTGCTGTTACATTGCCCTCAATGATTTGCCAGTCTCCCATTCACATCTCCTTAGCCTATTCATGGGTTGGTAGTTTTTACCTGTATCAACTATTAACTGGCAACTCTCAACTGTCAACTCTTGGCATCGCTTCTTCAGATCCGTTTAAGGAATAAGTATATATACTGATTTATTCCGCCCAAAAAGTAAACTTTGATGTTGTTTTGACGCATCTTTTATAACACCCTGCTAATATTCCTAATAACGGCTTGGGTCTTATTGAGTGAGTGGCCACCGGAATCATACTGAATGTAGAACTACAGGCAAAACTACATTGAACGGCTAGACAAAAAGAACACACAAACAACGCAAACTTACTTCCCTTTAACTGACGCGCCTTTGTGCGATTACCCCCAGTAGATTGACCGAGAGCTTGAGATGAAACATTACAGAGATGAATGGATTCAGGAATGGTGTATGGAAAATGGTTGGACAGACTTGTTCTGTGAACGGTCTGGCAACTATTGGGCTTTCCCCCCCGGTGCGGTGATGCCTGAACCGGTTCCCCTTAAAGTATTAAGACTAATTAAAGAACAAAAAGGACTCTGTTTAGAAGAAAGAGTCTTGTTGTTAGTGGTGTCCCTTGCTTCTATCGGTGCAGTTGTTTCCACCTTCCTCTCCCATTGTCCCATGCCTTTGGTGCTGGCCTTTGCTTTGGGTGCGATCGCCATTCCCTTACTAGATGATGAATAGTGACTCTGGCTAGATTTAACTATTCAAACCTCTATCGGCGAAGCACAATCAAACAAGACAATTAAACACCCCCCAATAGCGGAGGGTGTTTAATTTGGGAGATTCTGCTAAAGCTATTCAGCTTGTGAACTGGTTAAGCTTTTACACTTTTAGCTTAGAGATCCCCACCATTGAAGGCCAACAAGAAAATCACGACCGGACCAGCAATCATGATCAAGGCGACGAAAGTTAGCTGAAAGATCAATTCCCAGTTAACACTACCAACTGCACTTGTGATAAAGTCCATTGTTTTACTCTGATTACCCGACCCAAATGAATATACAAAAAAATTCACTCTACATAGTACATGGGGAGGGGGCATTTTTTCAGAAACGATACAAAACTATACAATGTAGATAAGTCTTAGGGGGGGTGTGTCAAAATTTGTCCTTGTTATGATACTATAGAACGCCTTATTTTTCCCGGAACTGTTCTATGGCAACTTGGCATTGTATTGAACACTGTGGGGCTTGTTGTCATTTGGATCCAACTGATCGTCCTGACCTCCCCGATTATCTCACTCCCGAGGAACTCGAACTCTATATGAGTTTAGTGGGAGAGGATGGCTGGTGCATTCACTATGACCAAGCATCGCGTCAATGCCGGATTTATGAACAACGTCCTTCCTTTTGCCGGGTAACACCTGAGAAGTTCACAGAAATGTATGGGGTGATTCCGCCGGAATTTAATCAATTTGCTACAGAGTGCTGTCGCCAACAAATTGTAGGAGTCTATGGGGAAAATAGCCCAGAAATGAGACAGTACGAACAAACCCTGATCGAAGAATCACCTTCTTCTCCTGAGTTTTCTCCCGAAGTCAAACGCTTAAAAAACCGTTGAACAACCAATAGTCTGAGGGGGGATTGGTTTCCCCACTCATCTATAGGGTGGGGTAGTTCAAAAACAGCGACTTGACAAAATGCACACAAGCTTAACTTGTCAAGGTTGTTGGGGGAGACTTGATCCGCAAAAAAAATCCCATGCCAATTCAGGGAAAATGGCATGGGAGAGCTATCAGGGTGCATCTACCATTCCCTTTTCCTGTAAAAGGGTAAGGTCATCCGGAAAAGTCAGAAAAAATTTTTGTCTTGTATTTGGGCCCGAAGGTTAAATGCGATGCTTTGAAAGGGTTCAAGGTAGCACATCCCCTAGGAATCGGCTAGAATCAAAGCGCAAGATTGGTTCTGCCAATCTAGAACATCACCCTAAGCTAGCTTTTCAAGAATAATGGTGGATTACGATGCCCTCTTTGAGCAGATTGCTGAATTGGTCACAAAACACTCTCCGAGTGGAGTAGAGGGGGAAATTGATCAGTTCCTCTTACTCTATTTACAAGGGTTAGGGGTGGAACATGGGCAAGATCAAGCGGGGAATATTATCATCAAAATTCCCGGTTGTGAGGGGGAGAGCGCGATCGCCATTACCGCCCATAAAGACGAAATTGGGGCAATTGTCAAAGGGATAGACAACAAAGGACGGTTAAGAATTCGTAACCTTGGGGGTTCTTTTCCTTGGGTATATGGAGAGGGCGTTGTAGATATTTTAGGCGATCGCACCACCCTTTCCGGCATTCTCTCCTTTGGCTCCCGTCACGTCTCCCACGAATCCCCTCAAAAAGCCCAACAAGAAAAAAATCCCCTACGCTGGCAAGATGTCTGGGTCGAAACCAAACGCACCCCCGGCGAACTCCAAGCAGCCGGAGTACGTCCAGGGACCCGTGTTGTAGTCGGCAAACACCGGAAACAGCCCTTTCGCCTCCACAACTACATCGCCAGTTATACCCTCGATAACAAAGCCTCCCTCGCCATCTTACTCGCCCTAGCCCAACGGATTCATCAACCAAAACCCACCGTTTACCTCGTCGCTTCCGCCAAAGAAGAAGTCGGCGCCCTCGGTGCGCTCTATTTCAGCCAAAATCATCGCCTAGACGCACTCATTGCCCTTGAAATTTGTCCCCTCGCCCCAGAATATCCCATCCTCGACGGAGCCATTCCCGTCATCCTCTCCCAAGATGGTTATGGTATCTACGACGAAGGATTAAACCAAGAACTTGCTCAAGCCGCCCAGTTTGCCAATATTTCCCATCAATTCGCCGCCATTAGTGGTTTTGGGAGTGATGCCTCCATCGCCATGAAATTTGGTCACGTCGCCCGCGCTGCCTGTTTAGGATTTCCCACAGAAAACACCCACGGCTATGAAATAGCGCACCTTGGGGCAATTTCCGACTGTATTGAGATTTTGGCGCGCTACATTGAGGCGATTTGAACAGAAGCTGCGACCCATTTTAACATAGGTGAGCGCTAATATTAACTTCCGTATCCTTGCATTACATTCCGTAAATACGATGAGACGAAACCTAGAGTTTGATCTCATAATAAAAGAGTCAGAAGTTATAAAAAGCGATTAGGAGAGCCATGAATACTTTAAACTTCCTCGCAGAACTGAACGATGCAGAAAAAGGATGGGGTTTGTGGGTTGATAAGGATCATGTGAATCAGTTCCATGTTGGCCAGTATGCTTTTGAAAATGACCGTTTACCTAAGAGTTTTATTCATGTTGGCAGTTTGGACAGCTTGGCACATAAACGGCAATACTACATTCTCCACAACAATTCCCTTGATAAAAATGAAGACGTTTTGAGTCAAGAATGGGCAGAAGATGTCCTCTCACATTTGGATCTTTCCTAGGTTTGTTGTTTAGTATTAACAATTGTTAATTCTTGTTTTTGATTGTTAAACTCAGCGAGTTTAGTCCTGTGTTTTTATCTAGTGTTGACAGTGGGGGCTGAACTCGCTTGTTGTGTCTTACAATCCACAGGTTAACAGGGTGTGGCTTAATTCCTCCAGATTCGTCAGCCGTTTAGATCCTAAAAAATAGCCAACTTTCATAATCTTTAAAATAGAGAAATTGCTCCCGTTGCATTGTCGCCGCTAGAGTAAAACCTTGTTTTAAATGGAAATTGATAGAACGTTGATTTTTAACAGGTTTGTTCACCACAAAGGCGGAAAAATAGTAATCAGAAAATTCTGAAAAAAGGGACTGATATAAAAAATGCCCTACCCCTTGAACCATAAATTGAGGATGAATGGCCACCAGTGAAATAAAAATATGGCGTTCCGGTGCTTCTCGGGTTTTTTCTAAAATGGCTGGGTTCGTCCAATAAAGAGGAGCAGTATAGTCCTGAGTCAGAGTCAGTGGAGCAACTAGGGTAAAGCCTAGAATTTCTGTGTCCCTTGCTGCAACAAAGTATTGCATTGATTTAGCCCTATTCTGAGCAATTATTTCAGCCGTGACGGGCATTAACAAAAAGCCTTTTTCATGAGAGGATTGAGTCGTAAAAACATTCAAGTTATGAATTTTAATAATCCCATCGATATCCCCTTGATCAGCGAGTCGGAAGATAGGGTTTCCGGGTTGGAGTTGTGCCATTAAATTCCTGTGAATCTGATTAATGACATTTTAAGGCTATTGATCGCAGATATCCATTGATTAACCTAACTGGAGTTTAGACGAAAAGGGGAAGAAACTGGGTTTCAAGGTCGGAAATCGGGTTTTTAACAGGGGTTGGAAGCACTCTTGAGAGCCGGAACGCAACCCGGTTTCTTGTTGTGGTTAGTCTCAACCCCAGACCTGACAAGTTGGACAAAAATGAGAGGAACGTCCGGATATTTTCATCCGTTGAATAGGGGTCTGGCAGACTAAACAGGGTTGGTTTGTGCGACCATAGACCCAAGCCGAATCGCCGTAATTGCCCCGGACTCCTAACAAGTTTAGGAAATCACTAAAGGTTGTGCCGCCCCGTTCAATGGCCTTATTTAAGACGGCTACAATGGCTTGATGGAGGACTTTGACCTGTTGGGGGGTGAGGGTAGAGGCGATCGCATCCGGTCGAATCCGACTCTGAAATAACACCTCATCAGCGTAGATATTCCCCAGACCTGCCACCACCTTCTGATCCAACAACACCCCCTTAATCGGCCCCCGTCGTTTCCTTAACGTTTCCCCCAACCCTTCCACCGTAAACTGCTCACTCAACGGCTCCACCCCCAAACGAGTGAGGCCTGTCATCACCTCAGACGGCTCCTGAAGGGGCGGAACCCACCAAATCCGGCCAAAGGTTCGGATATCGATAAAACGCAACTCCTGACCCCCGGCAAAAAATAGACGTAACCTTGTATGTTTCGCCAAAGGTTCATCCTGTTTTAACCAAAATAACTGACCCGTCATGCGTAAATGCACCCCTAACCAGCCTCCCGCTTTTCCTTGGGGGGTGGTCAATTGTGCCAGTAAATACTTGCCTCGTCTTTCCCAAGAGGCGATCGCACATCCCTCAACCCCTTCCAGAAAAACCGCCACAGAAAAGGGGTAGGCAAGCGTTGGCTGATGCAACACCTCCCCACCCTCAATCCTTTGATGCAGAGTCAATTGATTTAAACCCTGACGAACTGTTTCAACTTCTGGTAATTCAGGCACTCTGGATTTTTCAGCTTAAGCCTTTGCTTTTTTCTCCGGAGCCGCTTCCACCACTTCTAGCTCATGTTCAGCATAGTTATTGGTGTTTAGACCCGAAGGACTGCCACTGAATCCACTGTAGTTGACCTTATCAAAACGCACGATGACCGGATAGATAATGCCACTCTTATCAACACTAGCAACCGTGCCGACATCTTGGTACCAGTAAGACTCCTTTCTTAAGATTCTTACCTTATCACCGCGTTTAACCATTGATATTATTCTCCCTTAATGATCTAGATTTAAGGGTACTATCCCAAGGTGGTCATCTGCTCTCCTTTTGTTTTAAGTTTTATGAACCTCAGACCAACTCCTGCCAACCCAAACGGACAAAATGCGCCTCTCGTCCCCACATATCAATCGTCGGGAAAATCTCTTGCACCGTCAAATTAAACGGAATCGCCGTCGTTAAGTATTTTTGCGCCAAGCGACCTAAATCAGGGGAAAGATGAACCGCCGTCAGAGAAGCCAACCCCAACCCCAAAACCTGTTCCAAGGGATTACGCGGCAGCAGGAAATAAGTCCCCAACATCATCCCGGCCCCCACCACCATCATCACCGACACATTAGTACCACAACGGGGATGCACCGCTAAATCCCATTCTCCCCCCTGCATTCGTCTTAAAGCCATTTGTACCGCACGACGCAGATGCACCGGATTCACCTCCCCATAGAGATAAAACCCTTGGTCCGTGGAGAGTCCCCCCAGCGCCTGATTATCTTGAAACCGTTCCCCCTCAGTCCCTTCCGTCTCACTTAAAACCCAAACCGTCCCATGTTCCAAAGCGTGAACTTGACGCAACATCAGGATTTCCCGCAAACCCGGCAAGAAAAAAAACTGTTTCAGTAAATCCGTATCTTGGTGAGGATAGGGAGTCGCGGGAGCAAAATCCCATAACTTACTGAAATCAAAGCTTACAGATTCAGTCATAGTTGTTTTAAGGTCTTGTCTAGTGGAGCATTGCTCTTTGTCCTAAGCTATCACGCTTTTTTCCAACTGGTGAGCTAGGGAGTGACCTGCGGGAAATACTTATAGAATTTTACGGATTTCTTCAACAGGGTGTTGTAGAGACGTTTATTCTCTCCGAGAAAACCACGGAAATTGACGCAAAGTGGACACAAATTATAGATAACTTCATCAGTTCTTTAAACAAATTGCTGACAATTTATTGTTTTCAATAAATCTAACAAAACAGCTTGCAGTCAACAAGTCTCTGCCCATAGGATAAGGTATCACGATCAACCCCTAAGCGGGAGAGGATGATATTAGCTTGATTTATTTAATGCGTTAGATTCAGGTGTTCTGCTCATGAAATCCACACAAGCCCAAGACTACAGCTCATCCATTTCTCACTCTCATTATAATAAGGCTCATTCTGGCTTTTTTAATTCTAGCAAATCTGCTCGCTATTCTCCGACTAAAAGTTCTGCGGCTAAAGAGCCTTTTGCAAACCAAATGGATGTAGAATCTTGTGAGGCTAATATTGAGCAAGTAGCCCAACGTTCCCAAGGT
This sequence comes from Spirulina subsalsa FACHB-351, assembly GCF_026130165.1. Lineage (GTDB taxonomy): Bacteria > Cyanobacteriota > Cyanobacteriia > Cyanobacteriales > Spirulinaceae > Spirulina_A > Spirulina_A subsalsa_A. Next base: position 8,844 of record NZ_JAIHOM010000112.1, read on the forward strand.
ATTATTTTAGACTATTTTACGCAGCAAGCTAAATCTTTACCTTCAGAAAGAATCATAGAAGAATTCATGAATTTGTTCATTGATGACATTCCTTTCAATAAGACTCTAGAACAAGCTTTTTATGATTTGATTGTGATCAACTTACAGGAACAATTCCGCCAAGTTTTAGTCCAATGCTATTACACTCTAATTAAAGAATTTTTACGGCGAAACGAATACGAAAAAATTCCGACTCTCGTTGAGAAGTTAGCCCAGAGCAGCCTACAAAACCGTTCCCTTTCAATGGTCAAGCGTAGACTCCATGAATGGCGGAAATGCTTTTTAGCGAGTCCAGACTATCAAAAGCTGTTGTTTTTAGCCAATTGGTACACCCGACGGTATGAAGACACTTGGAGCAGACGGTATGCCTATTATATTTTCTTGGATCAATCTCTTAACTCAGGGAGTTCTGAACTAGAAAGGGAATGCGCCCGTATTTTAGCGCGACGAATTCAGAAGAAATATAAGTTTAAACTGGCTATATATCTGGCTCATTTAGACGTTCCCAATGCTGGGCGTTCTTCCTATAACCCCACTAAACTAAACCGCAACAGCTTACACCTGATTCAAAAGGTGTTAGTCAAACAGAAAAGCTTTAATTACCAAAGTTTAGCCAATATTTTCCTCAAACAAACTCAAGGTTTGTCCTTTAAAGAGTTTAAGAATAGTTTGCTGAAATATTTAGGCGTAGCTCTAGGAGACGAGCAAGTATCCGGCTGGGTCATCAAAGCCAAACTCGCCAAACAAATTGAACCCCTCTACACCCATCATGATGATGTGCCTTGGGATGCGGGCTTACTTTTGAGAACTTGTAAGCGTGTCCTTAGCTACTTACTGAATCCCCCTGATGATCCTGAAGCGAATCACCCTTTTAATGTTCTCACTCGTCGGAATCATTACCTAACCCTGACGATTTTAGTGTTAAAAATCCTCTTGATTTGCCCCAACAGTTATCAACACATGATCACCTACGTCTCGGCTTTGATTCAACGGTATCAAGGGGAATCTGTAGAAAAGTGTCAATGGTTGATTAACTTCCTCGAAACTTTAACGGTAGTTTTGACCATTGCTTCGGCTCAAAATGCGGATGCTCTGGAGGGTCATAGTGGTTTACCCTGTTCAGAGGATAGAATGGCGAATGATTTAGTCGCTGTTGCGTAATTTTGACTTTGAAAAAGGGACTAAGTACGGTAGGGCATACCGGAACTCACGCTTGGGGAGAGATTCCCTCTGGCTTGGTTGGATACGTCCTGCCAAGTTAAGGAAACTCGTTGAACCAAGAATCCCTCGCTTTTAGCGATGGGAGTGTCAAGGGTTCTATATTCCCCAGAAAAAACTGGAAGACCGGAAGAATGAAGCATGAAACGGCTTAAACCCAAGGAATAGTGCCGAAGATGGGGACTTCTGCCCAACGAAAAGCATTCGTTAGTCTACAATGGCCTTAAATTATTCATGTTTAAGCCCATCCCACTATGAAAACTCGCATTTTGTTCCTATTACTCCTAACAGTGTTTGGAGGATATCCGGCCGTTGTCCAAGCCGAATCCCTAGAAGTCGCTCAACAAAGGGCTGACGAAACCTGCCGACAAGCCAACCGAATGTTAGATATCTTTTCTCGTCCTTCTGTAGACCAAGATAGTGAAACCCTCGCCACCTTGAACCCTGGCACCAAGTTACGCATTGTCAACACTGGGGAAGGTGGCTGGGTGGCTGTGGAAGCGCCGAGACGGGGTTTTGTCATTGCCCGTTATTTAACCACCTGTTCCGCAACAGTGGTGACTCCTCCTCAATCCCAACCCCAACCTCGTCCCCAAACGCCTGCCACGCCGACAACGACAGCCCAACCCAGCGCTCCCGTAACGCTCAGTCGTCCGGGGTCGCCTCTCCCAGCCACTGCCGGAAGTTGTCGTCAGGCGCTGTTAGGTTTATCGGTGCGTTCTCGTCCTGATGGGACTTTAGGGGCAATCAGTGGGGTTCAACAAGGACAACGGGTGACTCTCACGGGGGAAAGTTTTACCGATAGTGAGGGGCGTATCTGGTTACAAATCTCCTCCCCCCAATCCGGTTGGATTTCGGGTGGTCGGGGCGGTTGGATGAATGTTATTCCTTGTCCCTAGTTCGCCCTATCTCATGGGGAATAGGCAACTTAATTAGGGTCTGCTGAATAACTCGGGGAGCAGGGGGGCAGGGGAGAGGGGGAGCAGGGGAGCAGGGGAGCAGGGGAGCAGGGGAGAGGGGGAGCAGGGGAGAAATTATCAATTATCAATTATCTATTCCCTATTCCCTATTCCCTGTTCCCTTGTTGAGTCTAGCGTTCGTTGTTTTCACTAAGCCCTAACGACTGGCTAAAATCTGCTCATCCACCGAAAAATCAATCTCGGCTTTATCTCGACCGGATGCTAGATAATCATGCTTGAAGGAGTCTTTCAAGCCCCCAACGAGGTCATATTCCGGTTGCCAGTTTAACTGGGTTTTGGCTTTGTGGATGTCGGTGAAAAAGTGTTGCACGCGCAGGGGGAAGGCCTTCCGTTTGCCGAAGTCGAATTTTTTGGGGTTAAAATAGACTAATTCCAGGCTGTCGGGGGATTTTCCGGCGGCCTCGGCACAAGCGAGGGCTAATCCTTTAAAGGTGACATAACGCTCCCCGGAAATGTTGTAGATTTGACTGTTGGCGGTTTCGTTGCCTAAAATGGCGGCCATTGCGCTGGCTAAATCTTTGACGTGACCGAGTTGGGTGATGTGGGTGCCGTCGTAGGGGATGGGAATGGGGCGATCGCGCACAATCCGATCAAAGAACCAGGCCTCTAGGTCATTATAGTTCCCGGGTCCGTAGATATACACTGGACGCACGGAAGTCCAAGGTAAACCGTGCTGGGCTAAATAGGCCTCGGTTTCGTGTTTCCCTTTATGGCGACTTTGGGGATCAACGGCATCCCCTTCAATATGGGGCATTTGTTCTGATTTTAGGTACACCCCGGCGGAACTGACATAGACAAAATGCTGCACTTGGTCTTTAAACAATTCCACGAGGGGCTGAGTATCGCTTAATTCCCGGCCGTTGTTATCAAAGACAGCATCAAACTGTTGTCCGGCCAGTGTTTCGCGCAGTTCTTGGGGATTTTTGCGATCGCCATGAATCTGTTGGATGCCTTCGGGAGCGGGTTTATTCCCCCGGTTGAACAAAACCACCTCATGACCTTGTTGGGTGAGGATTTGAGTTAAATACACCCCAATAAATCGAGTCCCCCCCATAATCAAAACTCGCATCGTTATTCTAGCCTCCTGATTGTTTCCCTAGTGAGTGCTGGACTTAGAACTGATTGGTTTCTGATGGCACTTGTACATCTACCGTACCCGGTTTATTTAAGAATAAATTCCCGGCCGCATCATTTTGATAAATACAGGAGATGCGCGGGGAACCACCATCCAAGGTGCCTGTAAAACCAAAAGTATTCATCCGGTTTTTACAGTCTCTCACACTTTGATCCGTCACTAATTTCCGTTGTTCCAAAATAGACCAGTTATTCCGTCGCAAGACACATCCGGGAGTCATTTGGGGCTGGGTCACATACACATTAAAGGGGTTCAGGGTCAAAAATACCCGCATATCGGTCACAATGGCACTAGCCCCAAATTGTTGACACAGAGCCGCATCGGGAGCGCTGCGGTCAATCACTTCCCGCGTCGCCACATTGGCCACATTATTGGTGCTAGAGGTAATACTCAAGGTCATCCCTAGTCCCACTCCCACAATAAACACCCCAGCGAGGAGGGCTAACATTCCATAGTTTAAACCACTCAAAAAACCACCGCCCTCTTTACCCGGCGGACGAGGAGGGGGTGGGGTATCATATCCGCGACTATATCCGGAGTTATAACCACGCTGATAGGGGGGGGTTGTTCGGCGCTTCATGGTGAATGAGTTAGAGAAACTTCTAGTTGACACCCCCGCCGTTAATAGCTGATGCAATCTAACGGGGATTAGCCTCCATTGTAGCGTGAGGCTTCACAGGAAACGGCAGGGAGTCGCGATCGCCTTTTGTAACAGCACTTGATAATCCCGATCCGGCACCGTCACCGTCCCAAACCGTTCTAAATGGGGATTTTGCAATTGGGCATCAAACACCAGAAAACCCCGTTGTTGCAAGTGTTCTACCAAGCGCACCATCGCCACTTTCGACCCATTAGGAATGTGATAAAACATCGACTCTCCCACAAACAACCCACGAATGGCAATGCCTAGAATCCCCCCTGCGAGTTGATCGCCCTCCCACGTCTCAAAACTATGGGCCCATCCCGCTAGATGGAGTTGCCAATATAAGCCTTGTAACTCCTCAGAAATCCAAGTTGTCTCCCGCGCTGCACAGCCCTCACACACCCCTTTAAAATCGCGATTAATGGCTGTTGTGAAGCGATTTTGATTCAACACCCGGCGCAAAGATTTCGGATAGCGAAAACGACCATCTAGGGGGACTATAGCGCGCTGACGGCTTGAATACCAACCCAACTCCCCTTTCTCATCCGCCATCAAAAAATAACCTTGAGAGTAGCCTTCAATCAAAGCGGGAATCTGAAAATCCATGCCCTGCGATCTGAATCCCATCCAATATGAAATACGCTAAAGAGTGCTATCTGTAGGTTGGGTGCTGCGATCGCAAAACCCAACAACTCACGGCCAGAGACAGTTAGAACCGCTATTTTACAACAGAAGCTAGAGAGCCACCGGACCAGAGACAGCCCACCCTTACAGATTGACCTTCCTAAGCATAGCCGATCCTTGCCGTTAGATGAAAACCTGACGGAAACAGGGATTGGGAGGCAATGCTTGCCATTCCTGTCAACTTAGCATCTTAACTTGTCAAGATTGCCTATTCCCTGACCTTGACAAGAGGAGAAAAGGCTTAACTTGTCAAGGTGGGTAAAACTCTGTCCCCTTGTGGGTGGGGCATTTTACTCCCGACTGACGGAGGACTGTTCACTGTAATAGTCCTCCGCTTTCACCACACCAATAGACTCTTCTTCCTGATTAATACAACCCGGTTTCTGCACATATTGACACACCCTCGCCCATAATCTCGCACGATTTCCGGGCGCACCTGCGGAAAATAAAACGGTGTCTCTGCCTACAATTTTCACCCCGCAAGCGGGACAAACCTGAACACCTGAGTTCGGTTGATGGGTCATGAAGTTAAGCCTAAATAGGGTTTAAATTTGCCCCCAGTTTAAACAAAATTCACGAATTCGGTAGGGGTAAAAAATCAGAATAGCTAATCATTCAAATAATTTCTAACTATCCCGCTCTTTCCGAGTTACAAAATCCCGTAAACGAGATAAAGCAAAGGTTTGCCCTAAATTTAACGGCAAGAGAGAAACCCCTTCCAAGCGGGATTGTACCCAACCTTCTCCCCAGTACCATTCATGATAGCCGTCAATGCCTTGACTTAAAATTAAACGTAGAGCATTGGGATAAACCACATCCACTTGATGTTCAATGGTGACAATTCCTAAAGAGGCACGAAACACTAAATCGGGGTAAAGTTGCTCCGGGAGTCCACGTTCAAACTGTTGCGGCATCAGCCATTGACGAAATAATTCCGGTTTTAATAAACTATCGGCGATCGCTTCTGCCGAGGCATTCACTTCAATCCGGAGATGACTTTTCTGGAAATTCCCAAACATATCGCGTCTTGTAACCCCTCAGTGTAAGTGTTTTGCTTGAACCCGAAAGAAGCAAGCCTCGAATGGTTTAGACCTCCCCTGCCCAGATTCCGGGAAGCCCATCCCAAAACGATTATACTCAAATCAGGACAAGATAGAACTAGGGTTTGTTGGTCGAGATTGATCCCACACCGAAACGTTTTTGTTGGTGCATAGTGTTTACGGTGTGGGGCTTCTCTCAACCGAGATTTAAGCTAAAACATTCATCGGATCATATCCTAACTGTTCCATAATTCGTTCTCGGGCTAAAACACGATACTCCCAAAAATGCTCACCTGCCGCACATAACCCTAAATACATATTGAGAACTTGGGGTTTTTGCCAGAAAATAACCCACAGTTGTCGCCAAAATTGACCGCGAATTTCGGAACGGCAGATGCCTTGATACCACATTACCTGAAGCACTAAATGAAACCCTTTTGCCAGAGGAAATTTCATGGTTTGCCGTGGTTTGAGCGGTAAACCAATGCCCATACATTGCTGGAAACAACGTTTCAGATAGTCCTGGGGTTCATACATCGTCCAAAAACCCTCTACATATTCTTGGGCAATTTCGGCAATAGGGCGAGTGGGAATAAAGTTCATCAGTGTGTTTTGATCTCCAGTGGGATGAATCCTCTCCCCTGTGATCAAACGTTCTTCCCTTTTGAGACGATGCCACAAGGCCGTTAAGGGAGGCGCTTGCAAAATCCCTAACATAGGTTGAGGAATACTGGTTTCTGACACAAATTCTTGAATCCTTGCCCCAGCGCCTGCACGTTCTCCATCAAAACCCAGAATAAATCCGGCATAAATTAGTAAACCTGCATCATTAATTTTACGACAGGCTTCAACGAGGGGCCGGCGTGTATTTTGCACTTTTCCGGTGACGTGCAGACTCTCTTGATCGGGGGTTTCAATGCCGAGAAAAACGGCATAAAAACCCGATTCCACCATGAGGGAGAGTAATTCGTCATCTTCGGCTAAATTAACGGAGGCTTCTGTTAAGAAGGTAAAGGGATAATTGTGGTCTGCTAACCAAGGACTTAAGGCTCGGAGTAGGCGTTTCACATTGCGCTGATTGCCAATAAAGTTATCATCAACCATGAAAATTGAACCCCGCCAACCGAGATCATAGAGGGTTTGTAATTCGGTTAATATTTGTTCCGGTTCTTTGGTGCGGGGTTTACGACCATACAAGGCAATGATGTCACAAAATTCGCAGTTAAAGGGACACCCCCGGGAGAATTGAACGGCCATCATTAAATAAGCATCCTGCTGAAGTAAATCAAAGCGAGGGGTAGGACTCAAGGTGACATCGGGTTTTTCGCTAGACCGGAATAGTCCTGTGGTTTGTCCTTGGGCGATCGCCTCTAAAAACATAGGAATGGTTAATTCTCCCTCATCTAAAATCAGATAATGGGCGCCGGAATTGATGGCCTCTTCTGGGACGGCGGTGGGATAGGGTCCCCCAACGGCTACTTTTTTACCGAGTTTAACGGCTTTTTGAATCAAATCTTGAAAATCCTGTTGCTGGACTAACATGGCCGAAAGGATCACTAAATCACACCATGCCCAATCTGCGTCTGTTTCTGGGGCAACATTGCGATCGCAAAACCGAATCTCCCAAGTTTTTGGCAACAGAGAGGCAACTGTAATGAGTCCCAAAGGGGGTAACACGGCTTTGAGTCCAGCAATTTCCATAAAGCGGTCATAAGACCAGAAAGATTGGGGAAATTTAGGATAGAGTAATAGGGTTTTCATCAGAATATTGACCTTTGATCAAGTATGAATGGTTATTTTTTTGGGGTTCGTCATGGCAAAATTGGGAATATAGAATTCAAGCGTTGAAAGCAAAGCAGCTCTGCCCTTATCCTGAAAACAAGCTCAAATTCTTGATTTCATGGGATAGCAACTATGGTGATATCAACTTAATTTGATCCCAATTCCCTTGTCGTCTGTAATTCCCTGAGCGCAAACTGTTCGACCCCAACCGTTAACCAGTTTGCTCACGGATCTTTGCTCTATTTCAACAGACTTGCTATAAGCCACAACCGAGAACAAATCACTGGCCTCCTAACTATCATTATTCTCCGGTCATGTATTCAGTTAAATTTCGAGTGCATTGACGCTCCCATCGCTAAAAGCGAGGGATTCCCTGTTCAACCAGTTACCTTATCTACTAAGCTCTCACCTAATAGACAGTGGGTAGTCTGTCCGAGGGCTTAAATTTCTGTCCGCCCGACAGTATTCGCTTTACGAAGTATGTTGATAGCGGCGTTTTCATCTCTGTCTAGAACACAGCCACAAGAACAAATATGAGTTCTAATAGACAATGTTTTCTTGACAATGGAACCACAATTAGAACATTCTTGACTGGTATA
>NZ_JAIHOM010000113.1 GCF_026130165.1 Spirulina subsalsa FACHB-351
AATGGGCAACCCCTCCAACTTCCCCCCCAAGAGTAGAACCCCCTCCGGGATTAGATGAGGCTGCCTCGGATAGTGATGCTGTAGAGTCAGAGGATAACCGTGAACCTCTCTCCTATGATCTTCCAGACCATCGGGAGAGCCTTGAGAGGGCTACCGATGGTCTGGAAGATCAAACCACCCCCTTAACCGTTTCTGGAGAGCTACAGGACGACACTGAGGCCGCTTTAGATACCCCGACAGACCCCCAAGAGAGCGAGGAAACGGTTTTAGAACCTCCGATAGAAACAACAGACCCGGAGACTCCCTTAGATGCCCCGATAGACCTCCAAGAGAGCGAGGAAAGGGTTTTAGAACCTCCGATAGAAACAACAGACCCGGAGACTCCCTTAGATGCCCAAAACGAACCAACAACCGACACCCCAGAATCTCCCCCCTCAGAACCTATCCCCCTGCTGTTTTCCTTACCCAGTCCAGAGGAACTCGAACAACTCAAAGCCTCCTACTCCCTAGAAAGTATTGCCCAAGGGTTTCTACAGTTAGGGCAACAGTACCGCGATCGCATTGCCCAAGGCGACCCATCCCGAGACATTCTCACCCAAGCCATTCAGGCCTACCAAGGCGCCTTAGACTGTCATCCCACCCTGCCTTTAGCGGCCGAAGTCTTGAATGATTTGGGCAATTTTTACTGGATGCGATCGCGCCGTCCCGACAGTCCAGAACAGGCCTTTCCCGACCTAGAAGATGCCTTAATGTGTTATCAGAACGCCCTCCTACACATTGTAGACCCCCAAAACCTCGCCGCCACCTACGGCATGATTCACAACAATCTCGGAGCTGCCTACGGGGATTTAGCCCGCTATCGGGACTTTGTAGAAAATATGCAGCTATCCATTGCGGCCTACGAAGAAGCCCTAAAATATCGCACCCCTGACAGTAATCCCACCAAATACGGATCCACCCAGAACAACCTCGGCACCGCCTACTGGCATCTAGCCCAACAACATAATCCCGTCGAAAATTTGCGCGCTGCGATCGCCGCCTACACCGAAGCCAGCCAATACTACGACCCCAGCCAAGACTTTCAGCCTTGGGCCATGATTCAAAATAACCTCGGCACCGCCTACTGGAACCTCTCCCAATACGAAGACAGCATCAACTCCCTGAAAAAAGCCGTCATCGCCTACGAGCGCAGTTTACGCTATCGCACCGCCAAAAACGCCCCAGCCGCCTGTGCCGCCACCCAGAACAACCTCGGCACCGCCTACTGGCACCTTAGCACCGTAGAAAACTTCTCCACCCAGAGCAAACAAGACTACCTTGAACGCGCCGCCGCCGCCTACGGCATCGCCACCCAACTCGCCCAACAACTGAGCCATCAAGACCCCCCCATCCCCGTTAACTTCGACTGTCTCGCTACTTACAATAACCTCGGTCTAGTTCATTATCAAATCGCCACCACCGACAGTTTCTTATTACCCACCGACATCAAACTAGAATACTTAGAAGCCTCCTTACAAGCCTATTTACAAGCCCTAACATCTGTTCCCCCAGATTCGGAAATTTATCAAACCGCCTTTAACTACATTGTCCGCACCGTACAAGCTTTTTATCAGTACGGAGGAATTCAGGGACAAAATCGGGCCTTATCCCAAATCCCCGGCCCATTATTACCCCAACTATTACCCCGTTTTTGACGGATTCTAACGGGCAGCCGCAAGGGGAGGGGGGGGATTTGGCGTTTTTATAGGTTTAGAACCCCTCAATACCCTATTCAGAAAGAACTTCAAGATTTTGCTTCCATCACCACACTGATAAAAGAGGGCTAATCTGAAATTATTCTTAAGATCCTTTCTCTCCCAATTTTCACGGACAAAAAGGTACTAAGATGATAGTGAAGTTAAATTGCAGAGAGGCAAATTCCACCAATTGAGTTAGACCAATTGATCTGCAATAATTGAGTTAGAGCAATCGAGTTGCAATAATTAGATTGCAATAATTAGATTGCAATAATTAGATTGCAGTAATTAGATTGCAATAATTAGATTGCAATAATTAGATTGCAATAATTAGATTGCAATAATTAGATTGCAATAATTAGATTGCAATAATTGAGTTAGACCAATTGGGTTAGACGTTATTTTTGATTTTGTTTGCTGTATTTACCTTTTACCCTACGCTAGGAGACTTGCTCATGACGGTTGAAAGTCTATCATTGCCATCCCCACAAAACCTGTCCAACACTAACATCCAGCCCATCTCTCACTCCTTCGCCTCTGGAGCTTGGGAAAGGGTGATCGACGTGCGTAGCTTCATTCAGTCAAATTATCTTCCGTATCTTGGTGACGGCAGCTTTCTCGCACCAGCAACAAAACGTACTACTGCTTTATGGCACAAAGTAAAAGACTTGATGGCCCTTGAGCGGGAAAAAGGCGTACTCGATGTTGATACATCAGTGCCATCAGGGATCACCAGCCATGCCCCCGGTTATATTGATTCCAACTTAGAGCAGATTGTTGGTGTACAAACAGATCAGCCCTTAAAACGGGCGATCATGCCCTTGGGGGGGATTCGTACCGTCGAAAGCTCCTTGAACGCCTACGGGTATGAGCTAGACCCTGCCACCAAAGACATTTTCACCCGCCATCGTAAAACCCACAATGACGGGGTTTTTGATGCCTACACCGACGAAATGCGTCGTTGCCGCAAGTCAGGGATCATCACGGGACTGCCCGATGCCTATGGACGGGGGCGAATTATTGGTGACTATCGACGGTTGGCACTCTACGGGTGCGATCGCCTCATCGCTGATAAACAGAATCAAAAAAAGAGCCTAGAACTAGACAGCCTCGATGAAGCAACCATTCGCCTCCGGGAAGAAATTTCCGAGCAGATCAAAGCCCTGAACGAACTGAAAGAACTCGGCAGTGCCTACGGTTTCGATTTAGGTCGTCCCGCCGCCACTGCCCAAGAAGCCATCCAGTGGCTCTACTTCGGCTACTTAGCCGCCATCAAAGAGCAAAACGGCGCAGCCATGTCCTTGGGGCGAGTCTCCACCTTCCTAGACATCTACATCGAGCGTGACATCGAGGCTGGTCTGATCACCGAGTCCGAAGCCCAAGAATTCATCGATCACTTCGTCATGAAACTGCGGATGGTGCGGTTTCTGCGGACTCCCGACTACAACCAGCTATTTAGCGGCGATCCCACCTGGGTAACAGAGTGCATCGGCGGTGTAGGGGTAGACGGCCGCCCCCTCGTCACCAAAACCAGTTTTCGCATTCTGCACACACTGATCAACCTTGGTCCAGCCCCAGAACCTAACTTAACCGTGCTGTGGTCTGAGCAACTGCCTGAAGCCTTCAAACGCTACTGCGCGCAAGTCTCGATCCAAACCAGTTCGATTCAGTACGAAAACGATGACCTCATGCGGCCTTACTGGGGAGACGATTACGGCATGGCTTGCTGTGTATCAGCGATGCCCATCGGTAAGCAAATGCAGTTTTTCGGGGCGCGGGTAAATATGGCTAAGTGCCTGCTCTACGCCATCAACGGCGGTGTGGACGAACATTCTGGACTACAGATTGCCCCAGCCTATGCTCCCATCACAGGCGACACACTGGACTACGCTGAGGTCTGGCCTCGTATGCGGCAAATGATGGCTTGGTTGGCCAAAACCTACGCCAATACCATGAACGTGATCCACTATATGCACGACAAGTATTGCTATGAGCGCTTGGAGATGGCACTGCATGATCGCGATGTAGTGCGCACCATGGCTTACGGTATGGCGGGCTTGTCGGTCGTGGCTGACAGTCTTGCAGCCATCAAGTATGCTAACGTGCGCGTGGTTCGGGATGATCGGGGTCTTGCCGTAGATTACATCATTGAAGGCGACTTTCCCAAGTACGGCAACAACGACGATCGCGCCGACACCCTAGCCGTCCAGGTGCTACAAACCTTCATGGCCGAACTCCGTAAGCACAAGACCTACCGCGACGCTATCCCCACCCAATCCATCCTTACCATTACCTCCAACGTGGTCTACGGCAAAAAGACTGGCAACACACCAGACGGTCGGCGGGATGGTGAACCCTTTGCCCCGGGGGCCAATCCCATGCACGGCCGTGATACTAACGGCGCGGTGGCCTCGTTGGCTTCAGTGGCCAAGCTCCCCTACGCGGATGCTCAGGACGGCATCTCGAATACCTTCTCTATTGTGCCGGGAGCGCTGGGCAAAACTGAAGGCGATCGCATTAGCAACCTAGTCGCCCTGCTTGACGGCTATGGACGGGATGGGGGCTTCCATCTCAACGTTAACGTCTTCAACCGCGAGACGCTGATTGATGCCATGGAACACCCCGAAGTGTACCCGCAGCTTACCATCCGGGTTTCAGGCTATGCCGTTAACTTCATTAAACTCACCCGCGAACAGCAACTTGATGTGATTAATCGTACTTTCCACGAGCGTTGCTAATTTTGCTAGCCCCTCTCACCCCTAGAGTGAGGGGGGCTAAAAAATTCTGATTTGTGTCCAAGAAACAGTAATCCGTAAAATGTGGGAATTGATAACTAAATAATTAATAATTGACAATTGACAATTATTTCCGACTCCCGACTCCCGCAAATCCCCGGATTCCCGACTTCCGAAGTTATTCAGCAAGCCCTATCTATGCGCGATCGCACCCCCCCCGCCCCCGTTCAAGTAGGTCGCATCCACTCCATTGAAACCTGTGGCACCGTTGACGGCCCTGGCATTCGCTTTGTGATCTTTACCCAAGGCTGTCCCTTGCGCTGCCTTTATTGCCATAACCCCGACTGTCAAACAATCAATGACGACGCAACTGTAACCACAGTGGATGAGATTATGGCCCGGATTAAGCAGACTAAAAATTACCTCCGTAATGGTGGAGTCACCATTAGCGGAGGAGAACCACTCATGCAACCGGGATTTGTCGCTGAAATTTTTGAACGTTGCCACCAGATAGACTTACACACCGCCCTAGACACATCAGGTTACATTGCTCCAGAATTAGCCGAACCAGTGTTGAAGAACACCGATTTAGTTCTGTTAGACATCAAGTCTTATCATCCAGATTTATTTCGCAAAGTGACGAGTGTCTCAATTGAACCAACCCTAAAATTTGCCCGTTATTTAGCTAAAATCGGCAAACCTACCTGGGTTCGATTTGTATTAGTCCCCGGACTAACAGATATTGAAGAAAACGTGGTGAGTTTAGCTAAGTTTGTCAGCAGTCTAGGGAATGTTGAAAAGGTAGAAATCCTACCATTTCACAAGATGGGGGAATATAAATGGCAGCAGATGGGTTTGCCCTATGTTTTGGGTGATACCCAACCACCAACACCAGAACAGCTTGACCATGTAATCCAGATATTTCGAGATTACCGATTGACTACCGTTTAACAAAATGTTGCGGAATTCCCCTTCCTCTTTGTTAGATGCAGTTCCCGTTGAATCAGGAACCCCCATCCTCGCCAACGGCAGGGTGGGGTAGTTCACTGTTTGAATTGATAATTGATAATTAATAATTGAGTACAGACTACCGTTGAGCCACCGTTTCCTGTTCCCTCGCTAAGAACTTCTCTAACTCCGTCAACGCATCCGCATCCACTTTCGTCTGCATCGGACAGAACTTCGGCCCACACATCGAACAAAATTCCGCCGTCTTGTAAATATCCGCCGGAAGCGTTTCATCATGATACTCCCGCGCCCGGTCTGGGTCTAAGGACAACTCAAACTGACGGTTCCAGTCAAAATTATAACGAGCCGCCGAAAGCTCATCATCCCGCTTCCGCGCTCCCGGACGCTGCCGAGCTATATCTGCCGCGTGTGCCGCAATTTTATAAGCAATTAAGCCATTGCGCACATCCTCCGCATCCGGTAGCCCTAAATGCTCCTTCGGCGTGACATAACACAACATCGCCGTTCCATACCAGCCCGCCATCGCCGCCCCAATAGCCGACGTAATATGATCATAGCCCGGCGCGATATCCGTCACCAAAGGACCGAGAACATAGAAAGGGGCCTCAGAACACTCCTCCATCTGTTTTTTCACATTGAACTCAATTTGGTCCATCGGCACATGACCCGGCCCCTCTACCATCACCTGTACATCATGTTCCCAGGCCCGCCGAGTGAGTTGTCCAAGGGTTTTGAGTTCCGCTAACTGGGCTTCATCCGAGGCATCATGGACACAACCGGGCCGGAGAGAATCCCCTAAACTAAAAGACACATCATGTTTTTTGAAAATTTCAATGATGTCATCAAAGTGAGTATACAAAGGATTCTGCTTGTGGTGATGCAGCATCCAACGGGCAATAATTCCACCCCCCCGAGACACAATCCCCGTAATCCGGTTTTTGACCAACGGCAGATATTCAATCAAAATCCCTGCGTGGATGGTCATGTAATCTACGCCCTGTTGAGCGTGTTTGTCGATAATGTGCAGAAAATCGTCCGGGGTGAGGTTTTCAATCTTCCCATGCACACTTTCCAAAGCTTGGTAAATCGGCACGGTGCCAATCGGTACCGGAGACGCATTAATAATCGCCCGGCGAATGGCATCTAAATCCCCCCCTCCGGTGGATAAATCCATCACCGTATCAGCCCCATACTTGACCGCTAGGTTGAGTTTAGCCACTTCTTCCTCTAGATTAGAAGAGTTCGGAGAAGCCCCAATATTGGCATTAACTTTACACTTAGAAGCAATGCCAATACACATCGGTTCAAGATTTGTGTGGTTAATATTCGCCGGAATAATCATCCGACCTCTTGCCACCTCTTCCCGAATTAAATCCACAGGCAGGTTTTCCCGTTGGGCGACATAGTGCATTTCTTCGGTCACAACCCCTTGACGGGCATAGTGCATCTGTGTCACGTTACCCTGACTGTGCCGTTTAGCAACCCATTCTTTACGCATATATTTGAATGTCCTTTCAGAGAGAGCTTCCCTACGCTGGTGCTAACCAGTCTCAGGTTCTAAGGGTATTTCTCAGCTTGTCGCATTCCAAGCACCCCTAGCTTTAAGTGCCTATGTTACCATTTTTGGGTTCTGTCTCATCAAACTGGGTTTAAACGTAACAGTTCTTTACTTTAACAGTCACAATGAACGAGAGGATTGTTTTTTAAAGATCAACCATTTTTAGTGTTTTTGTAGGAGGTTCCATGAATAGATTTAAGATTTTTTTAGGATTCTCGCTCATTTTAATTGGCGTAGGTTTAACGTTAAATATAGTCGAGTTGAGAGGAGGAGCAGAAGAACCTACGGGTGAAGAGGTAAATGAAGAGCAAATACTAGAACCTTCTCCTTCTGTTCCAGATATTTCTTTGCCGGGGACGACTTGGCGTTTAATTTTGTGGGGAACGCCAACGGAACTTAAAAGACCGTTGAATCGGACAGAAATTACCGCTAATTTTACGCGAAATAAGATTACAGGTTCGGGGAGTTGTAATCAGTATAATACCAGTTATCGGGAGGAGAATAACCGTTTAACTGTGAGTCCGGTGGCTTCCACTCGTAAGGCTTGTTCTATAGATATTATGCAGCAGGAAACCGCTTATTTGAGGGCATTGGAGGGGGCAGAAAGTTACGCAATTACTGATCAACGGGAGTTAAGAATTTCTTTTAAAACCGATGAGGGGGTGGGGGTAATGATTTTTACACCCCAAGCCATTCCTGCATTGTAGGAATGGGTGAATTAATTATCAATTATCAAGGGCTAACCGTTGGGGAAATCTGATATTCAGAGATTTTATTGAAGTTGTGATGAAGGGGAGATATAGCTAGTCCTAATGAGATGTGAACTCTGGGCTATTGTCCTATGTCGATTCCAGGCGAGCCTTTTTTGCACGACTCAGATAGGTTCGCTATATCTCTACAGCTTGACGAAATTTTAGTTTCATAGTAGGATTGGTTTTGGGTACTTTATAGACTAACTTTAAAATTAACTTTTTTCTAAAAAATGACAGATGAAAAACTGTTCATAGAAAATTTTGCCGGATTAAAACACATAAATATTGATGTCAAAAAAATCAATATTTTCATTGGTCCACAAGCCAGTGGCAAGAGTGTTGTTGCGAAAATATTATTCTACTGTAAAGCTTTTATTGAGGAGTTTTTTAATCAAGGAATTAAACTCAAAACAAAGCGAGAATTAGATCTAGAATTAAAAAACAAATTTCAAGAGTGCTTCCCCCATGATTGTTGGGGCAAGGGTAACTTTTTTATTAGGTATTCCATAGGAGTAGAATATATAGAAATAAAAACAGACAAAAAAAAATCAAACAAATCGAATCTGATTATTGATTACTCTGATTTTTACACAAAAAGTTTTAATAAGATCAGAAGAATATCAAAACGAATAAAAGAAACCATTAATCAGCAAGAAAATCCCAATAAAATATTTTCTCGGTTAGATTTAATAATTGAATCGCATAAATCGTTTTTGGAGGAAGTGTCTAAACAGTTTGGCAAAGAAACTTCATTTTCTCAGTTATTTATTCCTGCCGGAAGATCATTTTTCGCACATTTGCAAAACAATATTTTTAGTTTTCTATCAGAAAATAATACCATTGATCCTTTTTTGGTAGATTTTGGAAATTATTATGATATGGTAAAAAATTCTGTTAGGATGAATAGAATTAAATCCGAAAGCCCTACTTATTTTTCAGAAGTAGAATATCTGAAAAATAAGATATTGGTAGGAAACTATTTGAGTCATGATGGGAAAGATTATTTAAAGATGAGTGATGGTCGTCAAGTTCTATTATCGAACTGTTCTTCTGGACAACAAGAAGCTTTACCATTGACGCTAATTTTAGAAAGTATTCCCTTTTTCGGTCGTGGTTTAACGGGTCAGTCAACTTATATTGAAGAGCCAGAAGCTCATTTATTTCCAACGGCACAGAAGGACATAGTAGATTTAATGGCAACAATTTATAATCTTAGAAAAGACAGAATACAATTTTTTATAACTACACATAGTCCTTATATTTTGACTTCATTTAATAATCTACTTCAAGCAGGTATGCTAGCTAAATCTGCCCATAAGGATCAGTTAAAACGAATCGTAAAAATTGTGCCAGATTCTCGTTTTTTGAATACTGATGACCTGGCTGTTTATAGTTTATCCAATGGGACTTGTCATAGTATAATTTCTTCAGAGACAGGATTAATTGAGGCTGAAATCATTGATTCTGTATCTCAGAATTTGGCGATTGAATTTGATGATTTGCTAGAAATATAGTAGTTTATGGAATTTCCAGAATGTACAGAAGAAAACAATGATCCTATAATAACCATTGTTGATAAAAAATCTAAAAATAAGAAAAGTAAAGTTATTTTGAATAATCCTACTCGCCAACTTCTAAAGATAATTCAAATTGAAGATTGTGTTATTTCAAAGACAATAAAAGGGGGGCGTTGTGATAAATTAATTGTTATACCTGATGGTCGCTTAATATTTATTGAGCTTAAAGGAAATGATGTAGCAAAAGCAATGACTCAGCTAATTGATAGCATCAATTACATAAAACAAAAATGTTTTTCGATTCGATCTCGTGAAATATTTTGCATTATTTCTTGTACAAGATGCCCTTTAAGTTCTACAGATGTGCAAAAGGCAAAACGACAGTTCAAGGACAACTATAGGGCGAAGTTAATCATTTATTCAGGTAAAATGACCTATCGAGTCTAGGGTTGGGCTTGCTGAAAAAGCCCAACCCTAGACTCAACAAGGGAATAGGGAATAGGGAATCGATAATTGATAATTGTTCCCCTTCTCCCCTGCTCCCGATTCCCGACTCCCGGACTTTTTCAGCCAGCTCTAATTGCTCTCTCCAACACCGGAAGGATGGGTAAATTTCCATAAAAAACCGGAGAGGAAATTGGTGATAATATGGGCTACAATCGGCACGAGTAGGTTTTGAGTGGCGATCGCACTGTACCCCAACACACAGCCGATTACAGTAGCCCAAATCATATAAGGCCACTGTTGTAGCGTACTCATATGCAAGACACCAAACAGTAGACTAGAGATCACCACAGCCAGCCAAGTCCCCCCGAAAGCAGGCAACATCACCCCGCGAAAGAGTAACTCTTCACTCAATCCCGGCAGGAGTCCTAACCAAATCAAATCGGGCCAGACGAGGGGTTTAAGGACTAACTGAAGGTAAAAGTTAGCACTGCGGCGATAAGGCTCCCAGAAGCGGTAAATCAGGCTACTGGTGAAGCTAATCCCTAGTGCTATCCCCAATCCCAAGACCAAACTGCTCCCATTGAATCGAAGTGGCATCAGGGACACATTGCCTAAATACTGCCAAATCCGGGATACCACCAGCAAAATCAGGGCTGTCACCCCCATTGCCACAAGGACTTGGGTACGAGTTAACGGTTCTAGGTCGGGTTGTTGAGTGTGATTCACAAGTTTTTAGGAGAAGTGGTGAAGTTTTAATAATTTATCATTCAGGGCAGATAGGGCTGTGGGAGCAATCCCTGCTCGGTGACAAGCTAACACCCCCAAGGCTTCCAGATAGGAGTTGACCCGAATGGCCTTAATCCCCAACGGTTCTGGGGGGACTTGCATCCGAGTCTCATTATCCCCCACCGCAATCACTAGAGTATGGCTCAAGGCGAGGGTTGCACTCCCCCCGCAAGCATTGGCTGGAACCACGATAGCATCGACGTGATCGGCCCAAATTTGTTCGAGGGTTCTGTTTTGACCTAGGGTGACGAATTGGGGGGCGCGGGCGAGTCCTACCAGCACACAGGGCAGGAAGGTATAGCCCAATTCCTCGGCGGCCGCCCGGGGGGACAGTTGGGGGTCGAGGGGGAGGGGGGAGAGGGCTGGGGCGTGGGCGCAGGGGATTTTAAACTGGCGAACAAGGAGATGGGAAATCACGGCTTCGGCCCCGGCGAGGGGATCTACTCCTGATCCGTGGCGGTAGTTTTGCAGGGCGGAGCTTTCTAGGTCGTCGGGAAAACGGGCTACAACGGCGATCGCATTCACTCGACTTTGCCGGATTAACTGTTCCGCTGCCCGCAGGAGACTGTCGGGACGGGCAAGGGTTCCCCAACTCGCTCCAGAAGGGGCTGTGCGCAGTTCTACACCTAGGGGGGCATCGGTGAGGATATAATCGGTCACGGGCAGGCCTAGGGTGGCTTTAGTCGCCTCTGCGGCTTGAATATGGCGCAATTGTAAGTCCGGTTCAATGCCTGAATCTAAAATTAAACCCACGCGGTTCTGATGAATCGGTTGTAGGCCCCAATGACCTTGGGCAAATTGATCTAAACCGTAGCCTTCCACATAGAAAAGATGAGGGCTAGACCAGTAGAGTTGTGCGCCGTTGAGGACATTGGGATGGGTAATGAGGCGATCGCAAATCTCCGCCATTGCCCGAGCCACAGGCAAAGCATCCCCCGCATAGCCCCCAATCGATGCACCTATCCCAGTCGGTACAATTAAGACCGCCGTAAATTGATGTTGTTGCTTCACAAACTTTCTACAAGACCATCCTCCCTAGTTTAGGGGATGGAGGCCCCCTCTGGTTTCCCCCTCGCCCTCCTTTAACTTTTTTTCCAAATAGGCAAAACAAGCGTTAGTATGAGTGTTTAAGCACAAACCTGTGCCGTGTTGCACCGCGTACAAGGAGACATAACTAACATTGGCTCGTCGTTATCTATTTACCTCAGAATCCGTAACGGAAGGGCATCCTGATAAAATTTGTGATCAACTCTCTGACACAATTTTAGATGCTCTTTTGACCGAAGATGAAGGCAGTCGTGTGGCGGCGGAAGTCGTTGTCAACACAGGCTTAGTTCTCGTCACCGGAGAAATCACCTCGAAAGCCCATATTAACTATGTGGATGTGGTGCGTCGCAAAATCGCTGAAATCGGCTACATCGATGCCGGAAACGGCTTCTCGGCTGAGAGTTGTTCGGTTCTCGTGGCCCTAGATGAACAATCCCCCGATATTGCCCAAGGTGTCACCAGCGCCCAAGAACGCCGGGCTGCTTTGAGTGATGATGAACTTGACCAAATTGGGGCAGGAGATCAAGGTTTGATGTTCGGGTTTGCCTGTGACGAAACCCCGGAATTAATGCCCTTACCGATTAGTTTAGCTCACCGCATTTCCCGCCGTTTAGCTCAAGTGCGCAAAACCGGACAACTGCCCTATCTCGGCCCTGACGGGAAAACTCAGGTCAGTGTAATCTATGAAGACGGAAAGCCCGTCGGCATTGATACTATTTTAATTTCTACCCAACACAGTGCAACCGTTGCCGGATTGACTGATGATGACGCCATTCAAGCCCACATTAAAGGGGATTTGATGGAAGTAGTAGTTAAGCCCGTGTTTGAAGATATTGCGGTAAAACCCGATGATAGTACCAAGTTTTTGGTGAACCCGACTGGAAAGTTTGTCATTGGTGGACCCCAAGGGGATTCGGGTTTAACAGGACGCAAGATTATTGTGGATACCTATGGGGGCTATTCCCGTCATGGGGGCGGTGCCTTTTCCGGCAAAGATCCCACGAAAGTAGACCGTTCCGCGGCCTATGCTTGCCGTTATGTGGCGAAAAATATTGTCGCCGCCGGACTAGCCCAAAAGTGCGAGGTACAAGTAAGCTACGCTATTGGGGTGGCTCGTCCGGTGAGTATCCTGGTGGAAACTTTCGGCACGGGTAAGGTGGATGAGGAAATTTTATTAAGTTTGGTTAAGAAACATTTTGAACTCCGTCCGGCTGGGATTATCCAGACCTTTAATTTGCGGAAGTTACCCGCAGAACGGGGTGGGCGTTTCTATCAAGATTTGGCGGCCTATGGTCATTTAGGACGGACGGATCTCGATATTCCTTGGGAGAAAACCGATAAGGCAGCTATTTTGAAGAAAGAAGCGTTATCGGGTGCGATCGCCTAGATTGCAATTCACTTGAACCCATAAAAACAAGAGGGATGTTCGGCAACATCCCTCTTTTCTGATTGGGGTGTTACCGAGAGTAACCCCCCATTGAGTCCGGTTTAATGGGACTTATTCAACGGTGATTTTCCCCACCATCCCCGCTCCTCTGTGGGGTTCGCAGTAATAGCTATAGGCTCCTGCGGTATCAAATTTGGTTTCAAAGGATTCTCCGGGGCTGAACAACAGTTGCTTATGAGAAAGCTCAGGCGCTTTGTCAAAAACCACGTTGTGAGGAGCCAGTTTATTGTTCACGAATTTCACCGTGTCCCCGGCCTTGATGGTTAGATTGTCGGGTTCAAATTTTAACTGTCCGCTATCGGCTCCCATTTTAACCGTGTAGGTTTCGGCGGCGGCCGGAGCAACGGCTACGGCAAAGCTAGCAACCAGTAACAAAACGGTGGAGAGAACTAAACCTAGTTTCTTAATCATGATCTTCTACAGAGTGTCGTATTTAGGTTTCGTTACAGATTGTACCTTGTTTGGGAAATTAAACTTATTCGACAATAATTTTTCCAACCATGCCCGCTCCTCGGTGAGGTTGGCAGTAGTAGTCATATTCCCCTTTGGGACTGTCGGCGGGAAATTCAGTGGTGTAGGACTCGCCGGGGGAGAATAAAAGCTTGTCGTGGGATAATTTGTCTAATTTTGCTCCACTAGGGCCTTTGCTGAATACGGCGTTGTGGGGGGCGAGCTTGTTCATCACAAAGTCCACGGAGTCACCGGGTTTAATGGTCAGGGTATCGGGAACGAATTGTAACATTCCGTTATCGGCTCCCATTTTGACGGTGTAGGTAGCAGCTATGGCCGGGGCAACGGATACCGTCAAGCTAGCAACCAACAGGAAAACGGTCGAGAACACTAAACCTAATTTTTTTAACATAATCTTCTACAAAGAGTCGTAGTTCGGTTTCGTGATCGATTTTACCCTATCTTCGGGGGTTCTCGGGTTGACCTAGAATGGACATCCCTCGACAAGTTGGGGAAATCAAAATAAGGGGCAAGGTGTTGTCCTTGCCCCTGTTGTCTAATCTGAACTAGCGGATCTGGCTTTGGGTGAGATTAGTCGTATACTTTTCCGGCACCCCAGCGATCGCCACGAATATTAATTTCAGCCAAAATATAACCTGCTAAATTTTCTAGATCCTCTTGGGTAAGATTGCGCATTTCTGGCCAGAGGTCTAAACGACTGGTGCTAGGATGCAAGTCGCTGATATCGGTTTCTCCGTCGTAGGTGGTCGGGTTTTTGCTATAATCCACAATCGCTAAGAGGTTATCCCGAGCAGGAAAAGCCCCTTCTAAATCCCCCAGCCCTAATGTTACGTTGGGGTTGGTTTTGGTTCTGCCAGACATATGGCACTGGGAACAAGTATTATTAAATTCGCGTTTCCCTAATTCAAATTGTTGGTTGGTAATGGTAACGGTTTCCCCAGCTTCGTTGAGCTTAACCGTTCGGTTGCTTTCAGAAATATTTACCGCCATAGCACTTTGCATGGCAACCTGAAACCCTAAAATTAGGGTTATGGCCGCTACCCATAGGAATCTTAAACGACGCATGATTCTCCTCCAAGATGTGTACTTCTTCCAATACAAGCGATCGCCCAATCTCCTGCTTTCCCGCTTTTCACCTCTAACAATACAGATGATGACTGGCTCAGTTAAGCTGACATCACAAAAGATTAAGCGATTCTCATAATATGATGCCATTCAAGCGCCTTCTTGGATAGATGCTCGTAGATGCTCTGAGAGGAGATTTCTAAACTCGTCCGGCAAGATGGGCTAATTGCTTCAGATGGACTAGGCATAAACTATGGCGATCGCGATCAATTAAAACCCACTCCTTACTTTCTAGTTTCTCAATGATTTTGCGGGTTTCATCTACGGTAATATCGGAAATCTGGGCTAAATCATCATAGGGAATCAAAAACATCTCCGTCCCCTTACTGGTGGATTGCCCATAGCTCTCTGCTAAAGTGACTAAGGTTTTAGCCAATTTAATGGCCGGAGGTTGATTCCGCATCAAAAAGCGAATATTGAAATGTCGCAGACGCTGCACCATTAATTGCAGCATCCGGTGATGTAACTGGGGATCCTTAAATAAGGTTTGGATAAAACGCTGGGCTGAAATACTCAACAGTTCTACATTAGACAAGGCCACTACATCCGTTGAGCGGGGAGACTCGTCTAGAATAGCCATTTCGCCAAAAAAGTCACCTCGACCCATAACGGCCAAGGTCATGGCTTTATCACCTGATAAGCGGCGTACTTTAATCCATCCTGAAACGATGAAGTAAACCGCATTCCCCCAAGCGTCTTCCATTAAGACAGCCCGATCTCTGGGATAGCTATGTTCGACGGCAACTGAAAGTAACCATTCTAAGGTTTCGGGGCTGGCGGTATTAAAAAGGGGGAAAAGCTCGCTAAAAGCTTTGATCTCCATGAAAGGTATAGTGCTACGCAGTTAGCATGACTCGGATGAGTCACTTCCTCCCATCTTATCATCAAGGAGCTTAAAGAAGATTGGCACTGGGAGAATTATCCATCCAGTCAAAAATCTGATCGAGTTGTTGGAGGCTGACTAAGCCATATTGCCAGAGGATCATGGGCAAAGAACCGGGATTTTGTTCCCAGAGTCTCTGAGCAATGGTGATGGAGTCTTTGGGTAGGGCTAATTCTTCGTGTAAGAAGCGGATAAACCGAGCAGGTGGAATGGGTTGCATGGTAGATGGCACCTCCTTGTTGCCAGTGGGATGGGGAAGAAATAATTGGGGTTAGGTGTTTAAATCGGGGACTTCAAGCTGTCACCGTCTCGGTTCGCCATCAATTCGGTTCGCCATCAATGGTTAGATCCTCGATTCCTAAAGGTTTGGGTGATGGTTTGAGAAGGCGACAGGGATCTAATGCGGGATTTTTGTTCTACAAGCTCTTAAAGAGATCCAGCCAAGTTCATGGCTTGGGCCTTTGTGAGAACATCAACCCAAGGACTTTGGGTTACGGGCAATCTGACCGCAATTTTCCCTCTGTATTCAATAATCTTTGCGCTGGTCTTATCACGACTTCCGATAGGATCACAAAACCGATGATGACAGCTTTGACGACAGATATAAGGATTGGCGATCGCTCAGTCCGGTGACTGGTCAAAATTGATCTCGCTGTTCAGCCTATTGGCTCTAACGGGAGTTTCTTTTAACGCTTCAGATACTGCTGCTCTTACCGTTTCTCTCACACCATTCATCAGGCAAGGGTCTGATCTGAGTCTGACTGATGCAGATTGAACAATCCCTAACTTAAAATCCCTAACTTAGCACTTGAAGTTCGTTAGAAATTCGTAGTTTCAAGCGAATTAGATGCAAGATAATACAGGTTTAAATCAATAAACTCTATCTTCCGACACATTTTTGATTAAATTTTCTTGAGTTAAACGCGCTGTGGTTTGAGGAGTTTAAGTCTCCGCAAGATCGGCGTGAACCATTATACTCCATTGGGGACGTTTTGGGGCGAAGGGCAAAAAAGTTTTTTTCAGTCTAAAACGGGAAGCCGAGAAATCTCGGCGGAGAGGCCTACAGTTCCCCGGCCGGGAAGGGTAGGAGTAGTTGACATACTCCCCGGCGTGAACGCGCGGGGATTCTTGACACATCATTTCAACTTGCTACCGAAGTAGTCTTACGGTCGATCCGTGTCCGTTTAGAGTCGTGGCAATGCCCTATCCCGACTTTGTTT
>NZ_JAIHOM010000114.1 GCF_026130165.1 Spirulina subsalsa FACHB-351
TGGGAACCAGCGATACTGCCTGGGGAGGGAGTGTAAGACAACCTGGCAAAACATCGGTTTTGTTGGATGCAGTTCCCGTTGAATCAGGAAGCCCCATCCTCGCCAACGGCAGGGTGGGGTAGTTCACTCCTGTTTACTGGAATTTAGATGTTGCTTTTTGCCAAGCACTATTTAAGTCATTCCAAGCGTTTTCAAAGCCGCTTTGCATTTCTTGCCAAGCATCTTCGCCGGAGTTTTGTAGCTCTTCTAGTTTCTTTTGGGCAGCATCTCGCTTGCTGGCTAATTCTTCGATGGTGCTATTAAATTCTATTTCACGATCGGCTTTCACTTGATTGGCTTTTGCCTTGAGTTCGTCAATCTGAGCGTTGATTTTGTCTAGTTGCGCTGCAACTTTTTGACGATAAGCTTGTTTTTGGTCGAGTTGATTAACCATCTGGTCAATTTACCTCATTTTGACTTCCCTTTCATTATAACAATTTTTTCATTTTTTTGCAAATTCGATGAATATTGAGCGGGCTGATGTCCTGTTTTTTCAAGGGTTTAGCGGATATTGTAATCCTATGAAATCTGATGGATGGCGGAAGATCGGGTTACTCAATCGGTGGGACTAGCAGTAATGGCTCTGTGGGGAATAGGGACTAGGGAATTGAGGACTGTTTTCTATTCAAAGAGGGTGTTTCGGGATGACAGGAATTCCTGTTCAACCTAAATGATAATCTCGGGCCTACTCTCTTTTACTGTTTAGGGATACTCCAAATCTGATAGAGTAGAATTCTCCTATTATTCACTTGTTTTATGAAGCCTGTGGTTAGTATTGATCAATTATTAGAACCCTATCAACGCTTTGGGGTAAATCTTGGCTTAGAGCGGATGAAAACGTTGCTTGAGCGGCTCAATAATCCTCAAGAGCGGGTGCCGATTGTTCATGTGGCGGGGACGAATGGTAAGGGTTCGGTTTGTGCCTATTTGTCGTCTATTTTAACGGAGGCGGGTTATCGGGTGGGGCGTTATACTTCTCCTCATTTGGTGGATTGGACGGAACGGGTTTATGTGGAGGAAAAACCGATTACGACGGAACAGTTGACGGATGTCTTGGTGCGGGTGGGGGAGGTTGTGGCAGGAATGGCGGAGACTCCGACGCTGTTTGAGGTGTTTACGGCGGCGAGTTGGTTGTTTTTGGCGGAACGGGAGGTGGATATTGGGGTGATTGAGGTGGGATTAGGGGGTCGTTTGGATGCGACGAATGTATGCGATCGCCCTTTAGTCACTATTATTACATCCCTCAGTCGCGAACACTGGCAAGTTCTAGGGGATACTCTCCCCAAAATTGCGGCAGAAAAGGCCGGAATCCTCAAGGCCGGGTGTCAGGCTATTTTAGGTCAAATCCCCTCGGAAGCGCGTCCGGTGATTGAGGAGAAGGTAGCCGCCTTAAATTGTCCGACGCGGTGGGTGAATCCGGCGCAGAAGGAGGGGGAGATGAGGGCAATCTATCACAAGGGGGGGAAGGTTTTAGAGTATGAGTTACCCTTAGCTGGAGAGGTGCAGTTGTGGAATTCTGCGATCGCCATTGCCGCCATTGAAGCACTCCAACAGCAAGGCTGGTCTATATCTGACGAGGCCATCACTCAAGGAATTTCCCGCACTCGTTGGCCCGGACGATTGCAATGGATAACTTGGCGGGGTCATGAATTCTTAATCGATGGAGCGCATAATCCGGCCTCGGCCCAGGCCTTGGGGAACTATGTGCAGACTCTTCCCCAACCGATCACTTGGGTGATGGGAATGTTGAGTACCAAGGAACACGATAAAATTTTTGAAGCACTCTTACACCCCCAGGATGAACTCTACCTTGTGCCGGTTCCAGGTCACAGTTATGCGAACCCCTTAGAATTAGCCAAATTAGCGCGCCAAATCTGTCCAGAGTTACTGGTCTGTGAAACCTATCCCGACTTGTTCCCCGCGCTGGAGAGAGCCTTACAGGGCAGGAATACGGTCGTTTTGTGTGGCTCGTTGTATTTGTTGGGGTACTTTTTCGCTAAAGGTTAAAGTCCGCCCTAGGCTCCAATCATTGATCCGTTTTTTGAACGGGGTTAGCGACGCATTCCCCCACCTCGGAACAGGCGGGGGTCAAGGAGCGGCGGGGTCTTAATCATCATAGATGTCGGCTTTGATGCCATTGCCAAGCATCGGCAATAATGACATCTAGATCGGCATATTGGGGGGTCCAGTGGAGGATTTTACGCGCTTTCTCGCTACTGCCGACTAAGATGGGGGGATCTCCGGGACGGCGATCGCATTCTACCACTTTAAAATCCCGTCCGGTGATGCGCTTCACGGTGTCAATCACCTCTCGCACCGAGAAACCATTGCCATTGCCCAGATTGAACATGGCCGTTTCCCCCCCTTTGAGCAAGTATTCTAACCCCAACAGATGAGCGCTGGCTAAATCGGTGACGTGGATATAATCCCGGATACAAGTCCCATCGGGGGTGGGGTAGTCGGTGCCGAAAATGGAAATACTCTCCCGTTTTCCCATTGCCGCATCAAGGGTGAGGGGGATTAAATGGGTTTCGGGGTTATGATCTTCCCCTAGTTTGCCACTACGGTCGGCCCCGGCAGCGTTAAAGTAGCGAAAGCGGACGGAGTTAAACTCGTAAGCTTGGCTATAATCGCTGAGGATTTGTTCAACCATCAGTTTACTGGTACCGTAGGGATTGATGGGTGCTTGGGGGTGATCTTCGGGAATGGGGAGGACTTCTGGCATCCCGTAGGTGGCACAGGTGGAGGAAAAGACGAATTTGTTAATTCCGACCTCCCGCATGGCTTCGAGGAGGGTGAGAGTGCCGACCACGTTATTCTGGTAATATTTGCCGGGGTCGGCGACGGATTCCCCCACATAGGCATAGGCCGCAAAGTGCATGACTGCGCCGATGGGGTGGGTTTGGAACAGGTGAGTGAGTAGGGTGCGATCGCAAGTATCCCCCACCATCAACTCTACCCCTAGGACTTCCTCGACTAACTCCCGATGACCGTAAACCAAGTTATCCAAAATAATCACAGGATACCCGGCTTTTTTCAGTTCTAGCACGGCATGAGAGCCAATATAACCAGCGCCTCCAGTGACTAAGATGGTGGGTTTTGTGTCTGTCATAATCCTTGCTTGGGGGGGAATGGTTCAGCGAAACAAACTACAAGTTCATTTTACTGTCCCCTACCAACTTCACACTAACAATCTGCCAAGGATGAACCCTCAAAACACCATTTTCCAGTTCACCCTGGGGAACTTCTAAGGCGTTGACCCCATGAGTGGGGATAAGATTCAGGGTATTGTGACATGGGGTAGTTGTCTCTTGGCCGTAAGCTTCATAAAAGCGCGCAATATAGCCATCTCCCTCGGTTTCCGTGGGTTTAAAAGCCATCAAGACTAAGTTATCTCCCCCTAGAGTGAAGAAGGTTTGACTCTCTGGGGAAGTCGAGGAGCAGGAAGTAGAAGAGAGGAGAGGAGACACCAAAAGCGGGAGATTGAGTTCATACCCGCGATGAACTGTTTTGGCTTCTTGCCATTGACCTTGATGGGGATAGAGGGAGTAGGTAAAATGATGAATCTTACGATCGGCATCCCGATGAGGCCATTGGGGACTGCGTAACAGGGTGAGACGTAAACAGTCAGGTTTCGCATCATAACCATATTTGCCATTATTGAGCAAACTGACCCCCCATTCCCCTTGATTGTCGCTTAAATCAGCCCAGTTGAGGGCGGGAACTTCCCATTTGGCTTTTTCTTGGGGGGTGCTGGGTTTGGTGGTGCGTTCAATGGTCCCACAGGCCATTTCATAACTGGCAAAGTTGGCCTCTAAGTTAAGGGGAAAGGCCGCTTTGACTAAAACATGGCGTTCTTGCCAGTCTACGGTGGTTTCGATGTGTAGGATGGGGGATGTGGCCTCTAGGATGTAGTCTTGGGTAAATTGGGATTGGTTGAATTGACGAATCACCCGTAAACGCCATCGCACTGGCCCGTTTTCTATCCACTCAATGGCCTTTAATTCCGCCCCCGGTAAGGGATACTGTTCATAGTTGGGGTCAATATTCCAAGCATCCCAATATTGTCCCTCATCTCGGAAAAATTGCAGTTGATTCCCCGCACCCCGCAGAATTTCCTGCTGTTGGATTTTGTGAAAAACTTGACAAATATCACCCGTTGTGCTAGAGATTTGCACGTTGAGCCAAGGATTTTCTAAGCAGTAGTTTTCCGTTGCCACCCCTGGGGGAGATATGGGGGAGTGGGGAGACTCTTCCCTTGCTTCCTCTACCCACCAAAAGACACGATATCCCACCCCCGGTACATCGGAAGCGTCAAATAACAGAGTGTGGGGATTAACTGGTTGACAGGGTAGGATCTGACCCTGAGAGTCTAGCACCTGTCCAGTGTCGCAGGAAAGGGGGATGATCTGCGATCGCCTCCAGTTTAACCCATTAAACACAACAAACGGTTTGGCACCGGGTTGGGGCGGGGGGGGGAAAGACAGATGGGCTGTAAGATAGGAGAGGGAAGAGGTGATCATTTTTTCCGTAGATGCGATCGCCCTTTTCCAACCTAAATTAGCCTCCGCAAACACCTCCGGAATCGAAGTCCCCGGCAAGATATCATGAAACTGATTTAATAATACCTCCTTCCAAGCCCCTTCTAACTCCTTCCGAGGAAAATCTACCCCCACCAATAAACTCGCCAAACTCGCCAACAACTCCCCCTGATACAATAACCCCTCACAGCGCCGATTGAACCATTTTTGCTCCCCATGAGTGGTATAACATCCCCGATGAAACTCTAAATATAACTCATCCTTCCACACCGGAATAGTTCCCCCCTCCTCTATTTTCTCCCCTTCCAAAGGGGGAATACTCCCTCTTTCCCCCCCTTCCAAAGGAGAAATACACCCTCTTTCCCCCCCTTCCAAAGGGGGAATACTCCCTCTTTCCCCCCCTTCCAAAGGGGGAATACTCCCTCTTTCCCCCCCTTCCAAAGGGGGGTTAGGGGGGATACCCAACAAGTCTCGAATCAACCCTAAATAATCCGCCGCTTTTGTAAAGCGAATCCGAGGAAAAAAAGGCGATCCTTGCCAACGTTTTTGTACCGCCAACATATCCCTTGTCGGGCCTCCCCCATGATCCCCCACCCCCGGCAACCAAAACACCGCTTTCAACCCCGTTTGTGCCTCCCACTTCACCCCATAATTCGTCATAGTAATCGGGTGAGTATCCATCACCCCCGTAACATTCGGAGGAGACATCAACGTAAACACCCGCGTCCCGTCGGGAGACTCCCACCAAAACGCCCCATAGGGGAACTCCGTGCTATCATTCCAGTGCAACTTTTGCGTCACAAAATACTCAATTCCCCCCGCATTTAATAACTGGGGTAACTGACCATTAAACCCAAAACTATCCGTCAACCAAGCCACTTTAGTAATCTCCCCAAAGCGACTTTTAATATACTCCTGACCATATAATAACTGCCGGAGAATCGACTCCCCAGACACTAAATTCACATCCGGTTCAACCCACATCCCCCCTAAAACATCCCATCTCCCCCCTCTCACCGCCTCTTGAATAGCCGTAAACAACTCTGGATGATGTTTTTCCATCCACTCATATAAAATGGGGCTAGTATGGCAAAACGTCAACTCAGGAAACTCCTCTTGTAACCGAAGAACCGAGGAAAAAGTACGCCTTGCCACCTCATAGGTTTCGCCTAATTCCCACAGCCAAGCCATATCTAAATGAGCATGACCCATCACATAAAAACAGCGTTCCTTCATCTCAACACTATACACTTTCAGAGCATTTCTCACCCCTTCTAACTGCCCATGAAACGCCCCTTGGTTGCCCACCTTATGCCAATCAATTAACCCCACCGCTTCTTGCCACTTCTCCATCCGTTCTGGCGTAAACCTTTGCCAATAATTTTGTAAAATTTCCAACTCATGGGCGACAAAACCCGGATCAATCCCTTGGGGATTTTCATACACACAAAGAGAGCGCATTAATCCCCCAATATCATGACCGGGACTGACCAAACGAAGACAGACTAAAAAACTATCCCCCACTTGGGCTTGAGATGTGAGTAAAACCCGCGCTGACGAGTCAAATAAATCCCCCTCTTGGACTAACTGACCATTGACAAAAACCTGCGCATTTTCTGACCACCACGTTAAACATAAGCGCAATTCTAACCCATCTAAAGGATAGCCATTTAAGGCAGAAGGAATCACAATAGTTTGCCCTAACCATTGCACTTGATGCCCAGCTTCCCAGACGATATATCCCTTATCATTTAAAGATGCAATGGGCAAACCTTCCCATTCTTCAGCCGTCAGATGAAAGGGACTATCTTCCCCTTGATAATTTC
Source organism: Spirulina subsalsa FACHB-351 (assembly GCF_026130165.1). Lineage (GTDB taxonomy): Bacteria > Cyanobacteriota > Cyanobacteriia > Cyanobacteriales > Spirulinaceae > Spirulina_A > Spirulina_A subsalsa_A. The sequence goes on from NZ_JAIHOM010000114.1 coordinate 6,407, forward strand.
GCCAACTGCCCTTAATATCTTGTTCCGTTAACTCTTTGAGTTGAGCAATAATAGACATCTTTTTTAAGCGGGTTGGATCTATAATGTTATCTATCTGTAGGTTGGGTGGAGCGACAGCGAAACCCAACAATTCACGACCAAACGATAGCCAGTCCTGATTAAATGAGCATGAAAAAATCAATAACCCTAGGGAATTCGGCAAATAAAAACACCTGACTCCTATTCAGATCAGGAGAAATCAGGTGAGTGGGTTTAATTATGGTACTCCCCATAATGACAGATCCCCCTCTAACTGCCAAGGGAGATTTCACGGGGATTCAATCCTATTTCTACCCTTGACAATTCCAGAATTTTTTGATACAAGAGGGGGTCACACCCCCCATCCCCAAACTGTTAAATTGTGAATAGAAGCTTAAAACTGTAAGATCACATTAAAGTACAGACCATCATCTTGGGCATTATTGCCGCGATCGCGCAGTCGAATCAGAGGATAGCCATAATCCAAGCGAATATTTAACCCCGAGATCGGTTGCCACAACAAACCTAACCCCACCCCAGCCACAAACGATTGATCCACCGGTCCGATGAGATTATTACTGTTATTCCACACATAGCCCACATCCGCAAAAGGAGCCAGGATTAACATGGGATCTCCCCCCTCATCCCGTAACACCGTGAACCGATTCTCCACCGAAAAACGCAAACCATTGTCCCCCGTGCGGACATTTTGGCGATACCCCCGCACCGATTGTCCTCCCCCGACAACAAACTGCTGAGACGGTAACAGGGGCTTAGAAGCCCATTGTAAATCTAACCCCGCAATAATAAAGTAATTCGGGTTAACCACTTGTACCCGTTGGATTTGCCCTAACCAACTGACAAAACGAGTATCGGGAATGGGGCTAGGGTTAACCGTAGCATTCAACACATCCACCCCGAAACTAAATTGCGATCGCAGCGCCCAAGCCCCCTGAGCATCCCGTCGCGTATAATCCTGTCCAAACTTAATCACACTGGTTCTCGTGCGGCCATCCTCCTCAGCCCCAATCCCAATAGGAGTCGGACCAAAAATCGTAAACGTCTGTCCCTGTTGATAAGTAAACCCCAACGACAGAGCAAACTCCTCCCGAGGACTCCGCACCAGAGGTTGTCGGAAACTCAACTCATACAGTTGCGTATTGCCCCGAATATCAAAAATATCCGTACTCAGAATAACCTGATTCGTATTAAACGAATTTCGCACTTGAAACGTCCCATTCATCGCATTAACCGGAATGCGATAATTCCAATCCAACGTATTTGACCCCCCCTGTGCCGTGCGCGTCAACTCCACCCCCAACACATCCCCCAAACCCGACAAATTATAATAATTCAATCGCGTCCCAATGCGTTCCGACCCCACACTAGCCGGAGAATAATTATCACTAAACGCCGTCCCCCGAAAATTACTCGCCTCCGTCACCCGCACCACCAAAATACTCTGTCCCGCCTGCGTCCCCGTGCGTAAACTCGCCTCCACATTATCTAACAGCGTATCCGCCCGCAACAATCGTAATTGATTCTCTAAATCTGCCGTATTCAGAGGAGTTCGCGCCCCCAAAGCCACACGACGGCGGATATAGTGAGGTTTCAGTCGCCGCAGTCCCTCCACTTGAATCTCCTCAATACCCCCCTCCACAACCTGTACACGAATATTGCCCCCCACAATCGAATCCGAGTCCAAAACCGCCCTAGACGTGATATAACCCAACTCTAAATAGCGTTCCGTCACCAAATCCCCCAACTGTTGCAGAGATTCCATAGTCACGCGCTGACCAATAAACGGGCGAAAACTCTCCGCGAAATCCTCCTCAGAGAAAATACTACTCCCTTCCAAGGAAATGGAATTCACCTGAATCTCCCCCTCCATCGGTTGGGGAGTAGGAACCGGGGGAATCGGAATTTCCTCCTCCGGTGTGATTCCCTCCGAATCAGGCTCAAGAGGTTCTAAAGGAGTAGGAGGCGGTTGGATAAAACGGTCTTGGTTATCATTTTGTACCCGTAAAAAAGTAGGAAGCTGGGACAATTGCAGACGGAAAAAATTCGTAGTCTGGGCTTGTAACACGGGCTGACTTATCAGACTTTTTTCCATTTCTTCAGAGAAAAAAGTAGCCCCATCCCCACTTCTTTCTAACACCAGTCCCCAGAATAATCCCGTGATTAACAGAACCTGCCAGAGCGAAAAACTATAAACTAGGGGCTGATTGTTAGCTAGATCATTCGTAGTAAATTTCATGAACAACTCCTCACTGTCTAACCACCTATTCCCGATTGTACTCATTAGGTTTGTAGATTATAGCCAATCCCCAAAGCCCACCTCTAACAGTAAGCCGAAAAACCGGGCAACAAACCCGCTAAACCAACTCATCGCCTATCCTAACACCCTCACTCCACAGACAGCTAACATTCCCCCCTATTTAGGGCGTACTGAAAACGTTGGCTTCTAGTTGCCTTTAGCATCCGGCTGTATTCTGCAAGTCCTATTCAGGTCACAGTAAGGGTTTGTGTCTTCCCCTCTTTGCTTATCCTCCACCCTCATAACCAGCCCATCCTAAAAATATACTAATTAATTGTAAAAAAGCATAAATACACTCAACACTTTTTAGTAAAGTCTTGTATGATGAAAATGCTAGAGTTCATGGACTGTAGTGAATAATTCCTCCCGACATAAAGGAGTTCTCATCAAGAGGCAAAAAGATTATGAGTCCAATGAAGCCCCCCCCTGAGCAGTCCTCGGATTTAATAGTACCTAAAGTATTAGCCGTTGATGACAGTATTGCTATCCAAGACCTGATCCGACAAATTCTTAAGGCAAAATATCAAGTTTTTACGGCCAGTAATACGGTAGAGGCTCTAGGCATTCTGTACCATGAAAAAGTCAATTTAATGCTATTAGATATTTCCTTGCCCGGGGTAGATGGATTAGAACTGTGCCGTATTATTCGCAAGAATGCCCTATACAAAAATTTACCCATCATCATGGTGACATCACGGAATAGCTTATCAGACAAGCTAGAGGGAAAAATGGCCGGTGCATCGGAATATCTAACCAAACCCTTTGACCCGAAACATCTGGTTCAAACCATTGAAACCCTAATTCCCAAGGTGGCTAAAGTATGAAACCTAAAATTTTAGTTGTTGATGACTTAAGTGCTGAATTAGAAGCCATCACTCAAGTTTTTGCCCCTGAAAATTACCATGTTTTACAGGCAAAAAATGGAGATGAAGCATTAACTTTAATCGAACAAGAAAAGCCAGATCTGGTTGTTTTGGATGTCATAATGCCCAAAATTAATGGTTTTGAGGTTATTCGTGAAATTCGAGGCAATCCAAAAACCGAAAAACTTCCCGTTGTTTTTTGCTCTCAAAAAGACACAGACATTGATAAAACTTGGGGAATGGATTTAGGGGCAGATGCTTACGTTGCAAAACCGTTTGACCCTCAACAATTACGGGAAATTGTCAATCGTTTATTAATGGCTTAAGGCATTTCTGGGCAAGGTTTGCTATATAGCGTTTCCCAATCATTGATAAACTCTCAGAGAAGTTTCTCATAATACTTCAAGCGCCTTGTAAGCCTTGTATACTGTTCCCTGTTCCCAGATCCGGTGTTCCTTTTGCTTTCCCTTGTGGATTACAAAACTCAAATGGAAACGCTATAGTGACACAAAATCTTGACTTAAAAATCCTGACTTTGAAGTAAAGTGAACCCAGCCAGTTCTCAGCAACAGTATGTCCTATTTACCCAAGGACAAAGTGCCTTTGCCATTGAACTAAAAGCCGTCCGCGAAGTCTTAAGACTTGCTGGACAACAGATTACCCCGGTTCCCAATACCTTGGCTTTTGTGTTGGGTTTGACTAATTTGCGGGGAGAGATTATTACAGTGACAGATTTTGGTTGCTTTATAGGGGAAGAAGCGGTAAAAATTCAGGATGAGCAGGCGCGAATTTTGGTAGTGGAATTACCCCATCCCCAAGACGTGCAACTGCCGAGAATCCGCATGGGGATTGCTGTGGCCCAAGTGGAGGGAGTCCAAAGTTTGTACCCGGAACAAATTGTCTCTCATTTAGAAGTCGGGGAGGCATTAGTCCCAATTTTACGAGGACTCTACGATCATCATCATCGTTTGTTGATGATACTCGAATCTGAGGCGATCGCCCAAAAATTCCTATCTAACACCCAACCCTTAAAAGTGTAATGAGTGATTTGATTGAAACCGTGAATTCCTTTTTCAGTGGGGAGTTTATGCCTCATGGGACGTGCTTCCTCTGGAAACCTCAACTCATCAGTTTGCACGTTCTCTCAGATGCCTTAATTGCCCTCTCCTATTTTTCCATCCCCATCCTGTTGATTTATTTCGTCAGAAAACGCACAGATTTACCCTTTTCTCGCTTAATTTTATTGTTCGGGGCTTTTATTATATCCTGTGGATTAACTCATGTTATGGGTATTTGGACTCTGTGGTTTCCTAACTATTGGGTATCAGGAGGAATCAAAGGCTTTTGCGCTCTGGTTTCGGTTTATACTGCCTTTGAGATGGTGCCATTTTTGCCCCAAGCTTTATCCTTTAAAAGTCCCGCCGAACTAGAAGCCCTTAATGATGTGTTACAGAAAGAAGTCTTAGAACGAGAAAAGGCAGAAATTGCCTTAAAACTAGAGCGAGAACGGCTTTTTTCCTTACTGGATGGTTTACCCGCTTTTTTCTATTTAGAAGGGGCCGATAATCAAGTTAATTTTACGAATCGCCAGTTTCGGGAAGAGTTCGGCAGTAGCAACAATAAACCGCCCGCCGAAAGTCGCACCCGACAGGTTATAACCAGTCAACAAGCTCAGATGTGGGAGTGGCAAAACCCGACCAATCAGAAACAGTATCAAATCCATCACTATCCCTTTCAAGACACTGATGGCTCAGTTTTAGTGGCGGTGATGGGAATTGATGTGAGTGAGCGCAAAGAAGCCGAAACACGCTTAGAAAAAATTGCGGCTGAACGGCAAGCGGAAGCTGATTCTTTAACTCAACAAGTGGTGAGGTTATTAGGAGAAATTAAAGGGGCAGCGCGGGGGGATTTAACCGTTAAAGCGCAAGTGACTAATGATATTTTAGGGGCTGTTGCCGACTCCTTTAATTATTTAGTCAGTGAGTTACGCAAGGTGGTCAATGGGATTCAAACGTTGGCCGCAGAAGTGAATCAAGGGGTGTCCGATTCTATTACGAATACATCCGAGTTAGTAGACCAGGCCACCGTTCAGGCTACGCAAATTGAGGAATCTTTAAAACAAGTAGAACAGATGGTGGCCTCGATTAAGGAAGTCTCCAACGCGGCACAACGAGCGGCTGAGGTGGCGCAGGAGTCGGCTAGCACGGCGGAGGCTGGGGGAGAGGCGGTAGACCGCGCTGTACAAGGGATTAATGAGTTGAGGCGTACTATTGCTGACACGGCCAAGATGATGAAACGCCTCGGGGAGTCTTCCCAACAGGTGGGGAAAATTGTCACGTCTATTTCTCAAATTGCTTCCCAGACGAATTTGTTGGCTTTGAATGCCACCATTGAAGCGGCAAGGGCGGGGGAACAGGGATTAGGCTTTGCGGTGGTGGCGGAGGAAGTGCGCAAGTTAGCGGAACGTTCGGCTGAGGCGACGGAGGAAATTTCGGAGATTGTGGGGGCGATTCAGAAGGAAATTGGGAGTGTGATGGAGGCGATGGAAACGGGGACTCAGGAGGTGGTGGAAGGGACTCAATTAGCGGCGCAAGCGAAGACTCATTTAAGTCAAATCATTGAGGTGAGTCGAGAAATGAATGAGTTAATTCAACATATTACCCAAGCGGCGAGTCGTCAGGTGGTTTTTGCGGAGGAGATTTCTGGCAGTATGGGGGGGGTAAGTCGAATTGCGTTAAATACGACCCAAAAGGTACAAAATGTCACCCATTCTTTAGATAGTTTAGGGAGTGCGGTAAAAGAGTTACAACGCTCTGTGACGAAGTTTCAATCTTAACTCTAGATAGGGAATAGGGAACAGGGAATAGGGAATAGGGAATAGGTAATAGGGAATGAGGAATGGGGAACAATTATCAATTATAAATTCCCCTCTCCCCCCGACCCCCGGACTTATTCAGCAAACCCTAATGTAGTCTCTTGTAGGTTGGGTGAAGCGATAGCGAAACCCAACAAATTGATTTAAAAATGGGGGGGGTAAAATAACAAGATGAACTCTAATGTATTCCCATGTAGGTTGGGTGAAGCGATAGCGAAACCCAACAAATTGATTGAAAGATTGGGTTTGAAATAACAAAATGAACCATGATGATTTAAAAACAGTTGAAAACACATTTCTAGCAGAAAGTCAAGACTTTTTGCAGGGAATGGAAGACGATTTATTACAAATGGAAGAAAGTGATTCCGTAGCGGAACGCTTGGAGGTGGTGAAAAGGCTGTTCCGGGCGGCTCATTCTATTAAAGGGGGGGCGGCGATGTTTGGTTTTGACTGCCTGTCGGAGGGGGCGCACTTGTTAGAGGATAGTTTTGCTCTGTTGCGCGATCGCACTAACTTAGCCGATTTGTCTCTAGACCTGTTCAACCAACTATTACGGGGCATTGATCAACTTAAAATTCTACTCCAACAGGCGAGCCAACATCAACCCCCTGCCCCAGAAACCTTAACCATTTTTCAGCAGATTAAACAAAAGCTAGAACAGGAGTTTTGTGAGGAAGAAAGGGAATCATGGCTAGGAGAAAGTCCCCTTAATAATGATTTAGTTCAGACTATTTTTGCTCAAGAAATTGTTCCTATTTTAAGCCGTTTTGAAACCGAAGTATCCCAAGTTAAAGAGGAGGACTTAGACAAAACCCTCTGTGCTTTAAACCAAATTTACTATAACCTGTCGGGTATGGCGGGCGTTTTGCAAATTGACAAATTTAGTGAACTTTTAACCCCCCTCGAAGCCTTATTAGAACAATCAGATTTAAGCTTAGATGAATTTCAGCAACGGGGCTGGAAAATTGTGCAGGAACTGGAAAAGGCAAGGCAGGCTATTTTACAGGAAAAAGCGAGAGAAACTGCCCTAAAACCTGTTGGTCAAAAACCCAACCTTGCTGAGTCAAAAATGACCGTAACCCCTCAGCCCGTAGAATCTCCGCCGATTGTTTTAGAAGAATCCTCCCCCCCCACCCCTTGGCAACGCCCCACCATTCGCGTAGATTTAGAACACCTAACCGAGTTGGTGAATTTAGTGGGGGAATTGGTGATTAATCGCACCCAATTAGAAGCCCAAGAAACCCAACTGAAAGCGGAAGCGAAACGCATTCGATGCCGTATTTTTGAGTTAAATCAGTTTGGCAGTGAACTGCGGGAGGAGTATGATCGTTTGAGTGTAGAACGGGGAGAAAATCCCCCGAAACCTGCCCCCGTTCATGGTTTAGATCCCTTAGAAATGGACGAATATAGCGAGTTCCATAGTACCGCTCAATCTGTGATTGAAACCACAGGTGCGATCGCCCACTCCGCCGGAAAAATCGACGAACTCGCCAGCCAACTCGATCACAGCACCGATCACTTACGACGCATTACCGAACAATTGCGCACCAAAGTCATTCAACTGCGCGTTGTTCCCTTTAGTCGCTGCGTCGATCACCTCTCCCGCGCCCTGCGAGAACTCAGCCGCCTCCACCACAAAGACGTAAATCTGCTGTTATTAGGGCGAGACACCAAAATTGATGAAAGTCTCGTCGATGCCCTGCGGATGCCCCTGTTACACCTGTTACGCAACGCCTTTGATCATGGGATAGAACCCCCCCCAGAACGGGAAAAACTAGGCAAACCCCCCACCGGACAGATTGAAATTGCCGCCTATCACCAAGGAGGGCAAACCATTATTACCATTCAGGATGACGGCCGGGGTATTGATCCCGAACAAATCCGGCAAACCGCCATTAACAAGGGTTTCATCACCCCCGAACAAGCGGCCTCTCTCCCCCTCACCGATCTGTATGACTTACTCTTTTGGCCCGGATTCAGTACCACCGACACCACCACCTCCCTATCGGGCCGGGGAGTTGGTTTAGATGTTGTGCGCAGTAGTCTCCGTCAAGTGCGCGGCAGCGTTAAACTGGACTCGCGACAGGGTAAAGGCACTACCTTCATCCTGAAATTGCCCCTCATCCTCTCCATTACCAACGCCCTCCTAGTGCGAGTAGAACACAACACCCTCGCCATTCCCCTCGATGCCGTGGAAGAATTGCTTTATGTTGACGGTGAGGATTTACAAATGGCGGGTAGCCAATCCATGTTAGGGTGGCGTTCTGAATTCATCCGCCTTGCCCGCTTACAGGACTTAATTCACTACGCCTTACCCCTGAGTGATGAACCTTCCCCGGATCCCCTGACCCAAGATAAAATCCCGGTGGTCGTGTTAACCTGTGATGAGGGAATTTTAGCCATTGCGGTAGAACGGATGATCGGGCAACAGGAAATTGTCGTCAAACCCCTCCCCGCCCCCTTACCCAAACCCCACGGCATCCTTGGCACCACCATTTTAGGTGATGGTTCCGTGATTCTGATTCTGGACATTGACGAACTGATTGGCGACTTTAACCCCCAAAATCCGGCGGAAATCCCCATTCATGAAGTTTCTACCCTCGACACCCCCCGCATCACCCCTAGCGCCCCTCATATCCTCGTGGTGGATGATTCCTACACCATCCGCCAACTCCTCGCCCTCACCTTAAAACGCGCCCGCTATCAGGTGGAGTTAGCGAAAGATGGTCAAGAGGCTTGGGAAAAACTGCAAGGGGGGATGCCTTGTGATTTACTGATTGCAGATATCGAAATGCCCCGTCTAGATGGCTTTGAACTGCTCGAACAGCTGAAAACCCACCCCCAATTCCAACAGATTCCCGTAGCCATGCTCACCTCCCGCAGTGGCATCAAACACCGACAACGGGCGATGGAATTAGGGGCTGTTCACTATTTCACCAAGCCCTATAATGAGGCGCAATTATTAGACACCTTGAGCGAAATTCTCAACCATGACGGACTTTAAGCGACGCTTTCAAGCCAAAAAGCAACAAACCCCTATCCCGACCCAGAAGGTGCTAGTTTTCAGCTTGGGTCCTGAACAATATGCGATCGCCATTGAACAAGTATTGCGCATCGTCACCGACTTCACCCCCCACGGACAACTTCACAACGGCCATAGTTTAGTCAAGTATCAAGAGGATGTCATTACCCTCCTCAATCTTCAGGAAAATTTCCCCCAAATTCCCCCCCTCACTTCCACCCCTTACCTAATGATTTGTTATAATCCCCACAGCCAAACCACCCCAGACTATATCGGCATTCCCTTAACCGAAATGCCCAAGGTTTTAGACATCCCGCTCCCTCAATTTGCGCCCCTTCCTCCTTCCTACGACACCCAACAAGAACTAAAGGGCATTGAACAAGTGATTTATCCTGAACAAGGGGGCATTATTTTTTATCGAAAATTTTGGGTGTGAACTACCCCCTCACTGGGTGTTTTTTCTCTGGATGAAACTCAGGAGACTGAGGGTGAGTAGTCCCCAAAGGGTATGGGGTTCGGGGATGGTGTTGGGGGAAGGGAGGGTTTCTGTGTCCGATATAGGTGTTAGGAGATAGATTTGTCCGGGTGTTCCGATTGCGAAGGGGTTACTATTTTTTGTGTGGGAGGCGATCGCTAATATTTGACCGTGATCATTGATAGCGGTTGCAGCGACTAGGTTTCCCTGCCATCCTATCACCAGATCATTGAGATTATAAAACTGTTCATCCTCCCAGCGAAAAGCACTGTCATCCCAATTTCCACCCACAACTTGACCGGATACATTAGCATCTTGACACTCCACTGCCTAAAGGCGAGTGGATTCTTTCCTCATAGACTCTTGTCTAGCCAATCAGAAATTGACCCCGACAGAACGTCTCCGAAAGCATTTTGAATCACGGGCTGTCCGACCGCGA
>NZ_JAIHOM010000115.1 GCF_026130165.1 Spirulina subsalsa FACHB-351
CCCTGCTCCCCTGCCCCCCTGCTCCCCATTCCCTCATGTCCGTCCTGTCTTCTCCCTCCCGCCCTGATCTGACCGCCCCTACGCTCATTCACACAGTCCCCGGTCGGGTACGCTTACGAGTGCCGCAAGTCCAGAAAAATAAGCCCCTCAGCGAATCCTTAGAGAAACGGTTACGCCTACAATCTTGGGTAGAAAACTGCCGGATTAATCCCCCCGCCGCCTCAGTAGTGATTTATCACTCCCACTCAAACCCGACAGAAGTTTATGGGCAATTTTGGCAACTCTTGCAACAACTGCTTGAGGCCTTCCCCCTGCTCCCGGAAGCCCCCAAACCCCTCCTAAAAATACCCAGCTTCGAGGGTCTAGAACAATGGTCGAGTCTCGCCCTACCCACCACAGCCACCCTCTTAGCCTTTGCCAGTTACCGATGGGAAAGCTGGCCCCTGCGCTTCTTAGCCCGTGCCGCCCTCGTCGCGGCCGCCTTTCCCGTGGCAAAACGAGCCTTTCAGAGTTTGTGGGTGGAGCGCAAACTCAATATTGACGGTCTGGATTTCCTAGCACTCATTTTAAGTAGTTTTCAAGGTAAGTTAATCACTCCCTCCCTCGTGATTACCCTCCATGAACTGGGGGACTTAATTCGGGAAAAAACCGCCCGCTCTACCGAACAAGAAACGGCCGACTTATTAGACACCATTGGGCGTTTTGCTTGGGTGGAACGAGCAGAACAAATTACCCAAATTCCTAGTAACGAGGTGCTGGTAGGGGAAACGGTGGTCGTTTACCCCGGAGAACGGATTCCCGTGGATGGGGTAGTGATTAAAGGGGAAGCGACCATTGACCAACAACAACTCACCGGGGAATCCATGCCCATTGTGGCGGTGCCTGGAACCCTCGTTTATGCTTCTACCCTTGTCCGCTCCGGTCAAATTCGCTTAACCTGTGAGCGGGTGGGGGAAAAAACCCGAGCGGCTGCCAGTATTGAGTTATTACAAAAAGCTCCCGTCCATGATACCCGCATGGCTAATTATGCGGCCAAGGTGGCGGATCGGTTGATTATGCCCTCTCTGACCTTAGCGGGGTTAGTGTGGCTCACCACCCAAGACGCAGCGCGGGCGGCTTCTATCCTGACTTTGGATTTTGTCACTGGGATTCGGGTATCCATGCCAACGGCCTTTTTAGGGGCTTTAAGTCATACCACCCGTCACGGAATTTTAGTCCGTAGTGGGCGGACGTTGGAGTTGTTGGCAGAAGTGGATACGATGGTGTTCGATAAAACCGGGACTCTCACCCAAGGTCAGGTGAAGGTGGTGGGTTTAGGGCGACTGACTGACCGTTTTTCTTTTGACCGTTTGGTTCAGTTGGCGGCTTCGGCGGAACAGAGAATTACCCATCCCATCGCTGAGGCTATTGTAGAGTTTGGCCAAGGGCAGGGGGTTGAATTGTTAACCCGAGATCACTGGCACTATGAGCTAGGGTTAGGCATGGATGCTGTGGTGGATGGGGTGCGGGTGTTGGTGGGGAGTGAGAAGTTTTTACAACAACAAGGTGTAGTGGTGGGGGATTTACAGGGCTTGGACTGGGGAGAAACGGCAAAGGATGTTTTTCCCCTGGGCGGGCTTTCAGAGTGGTTCTCGTTGATTTATCTGGCCTGTGATGGCAGGCTGGAGGGGGTGATGCAGTTCACAGATCCCCTCCGGCCAGAGAGTGGGCGGGTGATCCAGAAGTTGCAAGAAGACTATGGGATGACTGTTCATCTTCTGACTGGGGATAAGCAACAACGGGCGCGGGAGGTGGCCGAGGTGTTGAATATTCCGCCTTCTCAGGTGCATGGGGAGGCGTTTCCAGAGGACAAGGCGAAGATTGTGCGGGATTTACACCGGGGTGGGCGGACGGTGGCTTTTGTGGGGGATGGGTTGAATGATTCGGTGGCCTTGGCCTATGCGGATGTGTCTATTTCTTTTGAGGATGGGTCTGATGTGGCGCGGGAAACGGCGGATGTGGTGCTGATGGATAATGATCTTGGGAGTGTTTTGGAGGCGATCGCCATTGCCCAAGAAACTCGCGCTTTGATTGAACAGAATACCTTTTTCGTGGTAGCCCCCAATCTCTTGGGCTTAGGTTTGGCGGCTACGGTGGGACTCAATCCCCTCTGGGCCACGATTATCCACAATGGAACGGCGATCGCAGCCGGATTAAACAGTTTACGCCCCCTCGTCCAGCATCACATCGAAACTAATATTGTGCTTTGACCGAAAATAATGGGATTCAAGCCCCGTCCTTCTAGGACGGCTTTTCTTGATTTCTAATATATTGTTTAAGGACTTCTAGCGGCGCTCCACCCACAGAAATAGCAAAATAGCTGGGACTCCATTTTTCAATTACCCCCAGGCTTTCTGCTGTAAATACAGACCTCCTGTATTTCGTCACACAGACCAAATGAATTTTCAAATCTGTAACACTGTGTCTTTCTCTACGGAACTGGGTTGTCATTTACTGTAGACTAATCTATAATTAAATAACAGAAAGGAAAAAAAATAGGCAGACCCAAGTTTAAAAAGAAAATCAATCGGCAGTCAGCACGTTTTAGAATTGGCGGTTTTTCAATCAAAAACGGTAGTGTTTATCTTGCCAAGATTGGTGAAGTTAGTCCAATTTGGTCTAGAGAGTTGTGCCGCTTGCTTAGGAACAGCTTGGACTCCTGATGTACAAGAAGCTTGGACAGAGGCCTATGCAACGATTCAATCCTTAATGCTCCAAGGAGCAGAAAGTATCAATAATGGCTCCATATAGAGGGAAAATTAGCAACATCCCAGATTAATCGATTTTTCTGTTAGAATAAAAAGATGCTACGCCAACTAAATCAATGGCTTTCTGGCAAAACCACCAACTTTCCCGTCTGTTTAACAATCTGCCGTTACGTGCTGTGTTGATTGTTCCCTTTGTGGTGCAAATTACTTTCGCTGTTGGCTTAACGGGATGGATTTCTTGGCGGAATGGGCAACAAGCTGTCAATGATTTAGCGGAACAACTACGCTTTGAAGTGACCCTACGCATTGATCAAAAACTGGATACCCTCTTACAAATTCCACCCAAAATTAATCACCTCAATCAAAATGCTTTAAGACTGGGTTATCTTTCTACCACAGACTTAGAGCAAATGTACCGTCATTTCTTTACCCAAGCTCAAGAATTTGAGCAAGCGGGGGGTATTTTCTTTGGTCGTCCAGATGGGGAATTTATTGGCAATGCCCTTTTTAACCCCAATAATCCCCATCAATTAATGGTGGCAGGGGCTGCGACGGAGGGGGCAATTCGTTTTTATGATGTGGACGCACAAGGCCATCCTGTTAGGTTGCAAACAGTAACGCCGGGTTTTGATCCCCGTCAGCGTCCTTGGTATAAGGCGGCAATGGCGACGGGTACCACCACTTGGGGGGAAATTTTCCCCTATCATGCCTATACGTTGCTGGCGCTGCCCATCGCAACTCCGATTTATGACTCAGAGGGTGCGCTGCTTGGGGTTTTTGGTAATAACTTTTTTCTGGATCGCATTAGTGAGTTTTTGCAGGGTTTAAAGGTGGGTCAAACGGGACAGACTTATATTATTGAGCGCAATGGCAATATTGTGGCGAGTTCTACGTTACCCCAACCCTTTCGGGTGGAGAATGGAGTCACCTATCGGCTGAATATTCTGGAGATTGAGGATCCGTTGCTGGTGGCTTCGGCGGAGTTGATTAGCGATCGCCACCAACAATTTAGCGCCATTCAAGAACCCGTCCAGCTTGATTTTGTCTATCAAAAGGAACGTTATTTTTTACAGGTTTCCCCCTTTGAGGATCAATTTGGCCTCGATTGGCTGATTGTGGTCATGATGCCAGAGTCGGATTTCATGGCCCAAATTAACGCCAATACCCGCAACTCCATTCTGCTCTGTTTAGCAGCCCTCGGGGTTGCTATGGTTTCGGGTTGGTTAACCAGTCGCTGGATTATGCGCTCTGTGGGGCAACTGATGGGGGCTTCTGCGGCCATTGCTCAAGGGGAACTGTCCCAAGCGATTGAACCGGGGCGTTTACGGGAGTTGGGGATCTTGGCGGAAACCTTTAACGAGATGTCCCAACGGTTACAAGCTTCCTTTGCGGCGCTACAAACGGCTCATAATAACCTCAAAGAAAGTGAGGAAAAATTCCGCTCCTTTGCCGCAAATAGTGATTCGGTCCTCTGGATTTTTGACCGCTTTCAGCGCCGTTTTATCTATATCAGTCCGGCCTGTCGTAGTCTCTGGGGTTGTGATGAGTCAATTCTGTTAGACCAACCGCGTCAATTACTGCATAGAGTCCTCCGAGAAGACCGACCCACACTGTTGAAGGCGCTGCGGCAAGTTGGGCAGACCCATAGTTTTGTCGTGGATTACCGGATTGTTCATCCTGATGGCACAGTACGCTGGATTCGCGATCGCGCTTTTGTCCTAGATAATGGTCAGGAGCAGTCCCCTTGGCTGGGAGGAATTGCAGAAGATATTACCGAACGCAAACATTTTGAACAAGCCCTGACCCAAAGTGAAGCCCAGTATCGCTTATTGGCAGAAAATATGAGCGATTTGGTCTGTCTCCATACTCCGACAGGGGAATATCTTTATGTGAGTTCCTCGGTGCAGAATCTTTTAGGCTATCAGCCGTCTGATCTCATGGGTCATAATCACTTTGACCTGATTCATCCCGATGATTGCGATCGCATCCATCAAGAAGCCCTACAACTCAGCGACGGCATCGCCCTACCCCTAACCTATCGCATCCGCAAACAAGCCGGAGATTATCGCTGGTTTGAAACCGTCGCCCGTGGGGTTTTTAACTCCAAGGGTGAACTATTCCAACTGCAAACCACCTCTAGAGATGTTACGGAAAAAATGCGCCTACAACGGCAATTAGAATATGATGCGTTTCACGATGCCTTAACCGGATTGCCCAATCGTAACCTTTTAATGGAACGGCTGAATTTTGCCATTGAACGCATCCATCACCATGACGACTATCAGTTTGCCGTATTATTTTTAGATTTAGACCACTTTAAAGTTATTAATGATAGTTTAGGTCATTTGGCCGGGGATGAAGTCCTAATTGATGTCGCCCAAAAACTGCGGGACATGATGCGCTCTAACGATTTAGTCGCCCGTTTAGGGGGAGATGAGTTTGTAATCTTGATGGAGAAAATTCATGGACTCCATGAGGTGCTTGAGCTAGTCGAGCGGATTTTTGAGCGGTTTCAAGACCCGGTGGCCATTAATTATCAACAGACCTTAATTCGGGCCAGTATTGGCATTGTAGTCGGCACAATTCGCTATCAAAAGGCAATGGATTTGATTCGCGATGCCGATACAGCGATGTATCGCGCTAAGGAAAAAGGCCGGGCTTGCTATGAGATTTTCGACCCCACGATGCACGTTCAAGCCTTAGCCCGGCTGGAGTTAGAAAGTAATTTGCGCCATGCCATTGAGCAGAATCAGCTATTTATGTGTTATCAACCGATTATTAGTTTTAAGACTCATCAGTTAAAGAGTTTTGAAGCCTTGATCCGTTGGCAACACCCCCAGCGGGGCATCATTTCCCCAGCAGAATTTATCCCTGTGGCGGAGGAAACCCAGCTAATTGTGCCGATGAGTCTGTGGTTAATGAAGGATGTGGCCGGGCAAATCAAGGCATGGCAGCAAGATCCAGCTTTTCCCCGGGAGATCACGGAGTCGTTGCGAGTGAGTATTAATATTTCTGTGGTGCATCTGCAACAGAAACAGTTTATTGAGCAGGTTGATCAAGTGTTGCAAGAAACCGGAGTATCGGGGAAACATTTCATTTTTGAAATTACCGAAAGCATCCTGATCCAGAATGTTGAGGATATTATCCAGATTTTTCGCTGTTTGCGCGATCGCGCCATTGACATTACCATTGACGACTTCGGCACGGGCTACTCCTCCCTCAGCTACCTCTGTGATTTGCCCATTACCAGTTTAAAAATCGATAAATCCTTTGTGGGACGCATGATCCAAAGCTCCCAAAATCGTCGCGTCGTTGAAACTATTTTGAGTCTCACTCAACAGTTAGAGTTATTTTCCGTGGCCGAAGGCATTGAAACGATCGAACAATTTAATTTGCTAAAAACCCTCGGCTGCCACTATGCTCAAGGATATCTTTTTGGCCGCCCCGTGCGATCGCCCATTGCCAGTCAATGGCTCACTCACGCTCCCCTCCCCTTGTTAGACTCCCTGTGACTTCTCTATGCGCGATCATGCCTTTTCCCTCCCCTCCTCCCAACGGGGTCACTTTATCACCACAGAACCTTTAGAATCGAGAGGGGAAGCCGGGGAAAAACTTGTCTGGGAAGTCATTCAAACCGCTTTTCAAGATCGTCCCTGTTTAGCTTATTGGCGCTATCCCATCTTTTCAGGACAGGAAAATTATCGCCAAGAACCCGATATCTTAATAGTCGATTTAGAACTGGGTTTAATCGTCATTGAAGTGAAATCTATTAACATCCAACAAATTGTTAATATTTCCGGCCATCAGTGGCACTATCAAAATTTTTATACCAACTTTGGCAACCCCTACCAACAAGCCGAAGCTCATGTTTTTGCCTTGTTGAATTATTGCGATCGCGAACCCAAACTTAAACACCAGTTAACCACCCGTGCCATGCTCGCCCTGCCCTATATTCCCCAAGCCCAATGGCAACAGCGCGGTTTTGCCAACTTACCCAGTTCCCCCCCCATTCTCTTCCAAAATGATCTAATAGAACCCGCCTCCCTCATCCCTAAAATTCAGGCCGTTTTACCCCTCACACAAACCACAAATACACAAGCCACAAAACTCACCCATTCTAACTGGAAACTCCTCCTATCTATTATAGCAGGAACTCCCCTTTATTGTAAACCCACTTACCCCAATAAAACCCACACAATTAATCGAGGTCAGATCATTAAAACCCTGCGCCAACAAATCCATGAACTGGATCTCGAACAAGAACGAATTGCCAAACAAATCCCTCCCGGATGTCAAAGAATCAGAGGCATTGCTGGCTCAGGAAAAACCGCGATTTTATGCCAAAAAGCCGCCCATATTCATCTAAAATACCCACAATGGCGTATTGCCTTTGTCTTTTTTTCCCGGAGTTTATACCAACCTATTCTAAAACAAATTGATCAATGGTTACGCTATTTTAGCCAAAATCAAGTTAGTTATGACCCTAAAAATCGCAACTTACAAATTTTGCATGGTTGGGGTTCAAAACAGCAACCGGGCTTTTATCGTCTCCTCTGCCAAGCCGTAGGAATTCAGCCCTTAACCGCCAATCAGACCCAAAGTTTAAACCCCAATGAAGCCCTTGGGGAAGCTTGTTTAAAATTACTCCAACAGGCGGCAATTCCTACCCTTTTTGATGCCATTTTAATCGATGAAGGACAGGATTTAGTCGTAGATTCACCGAAATTTGAAGATAAACAGCCCTTTTATTGGTTAGCCTATCAAGCATTACGTCCCGTTGATTCCAGTAATCCAGAACAACGACGTTTAATCTGGGGTTATGATGAAACCCAAAGCTTAGAAAGTTTATCCTTCCCCAGTGCCAGCGAAGTATTAGGAGAAAGTTTAGGGCATCTTGTCACCGGAGAGTACGAAGGGGGGATCAAAAAAAGCGAAATTCTGCGCAAAAGTTACCGCACTCCCCACCTCATTATAACCACAGCCCAAGCACTAGCGATGGGATTTAGGCGATCGCAAGGCCTCCTCACCGGGTCACGACACCTCGAAGAATGGCAGGCATTAGGCTATGATATTGAAGCCCATCATCCCCCTTACCTTACCCTCCATCGTCCCCCCAGCCATTCCCCCAATCCCCTACCCAGCTTATGGCCAGAATCCTATATAAAATTTAACACCTACCCCACTCGTCAAGAAGAACTTTCCCGACTCGCCCAGCATATTTTACACAATTTACGCTACGAAGGATTGCGCCCCAGTCCTGATATTTTAGTCATAATTTTAGGCACTTTTTTCCAAGCCCGTCAACTGGAAAAACAAGTCGCCCAATTCTTACTCAATCAGGGGATTGATATTTACCTTCCCAGCACATCTGATTGTAACCAAATTGAAGTCAATCGGGCGACCTATCAACCCAATAAATTTTGGTGTGATGGGGCTGTTACCGTGTCCCGAATTCATCGCGCTAAAGGACACGAAGCAGAGATGGTTTATGTTGTGGGTTTAGATCAAGTAGCCCAGCAAGATCATAATATTAAACTCAGAAATCAATTATTAGTCGCCTTTACTCGTTCCCGTGCTTGGTTAAATATTAGCGGAATTGGGGCTTATCCGTTGTATCGAGAGTTACGGCAAATCTTACAAAACGGTGATCGTTTTACCTTAAATCTCCAACATCCTCCCCAGCGAGAAATTCATATTACCGATGTGGGAGAAATCTTGAAACGCTATGCTACCGGAGGGCGTAATTTTCGTAATGCTAACTTACCCGGTGCAGAGTTGGCGGGATTCTGTTTAAAAAATGCCAACTTTATTGGGGCAAATTTACGTTATGCTAACCTACAGGGGGCGAATTTAGAGGGAGTGAAATTCATGGCAGCTGACCTCACTGGGGCAAATTTTCAGGGGGCAAATTTGCGGAAAGCGAAGTTAATGGGAGCTATAATAGAGGGGGTTAATTTTAATGATGCCGATTTAAGTTTAACTGATGGATTGGAGGAGTTAGAATCATGATTAATTCTTAAGCTTTCTTACTCTCCGAACCGATAACCTTTACCATAAACCGTGTGAACGAGTGGACTTTCTTTAGAATGTTCAATTTTTCGCCGCAATAAACGCACAAGGGCGGCTAAAACATTACTACTCGGGGATTCACTGTCACCCCAGAGGTGTTGCTGAATTTGACTGTGGGTGAGGAGTTGGTTAGGGTTTTCCATGAAATATTCTAATAACTGGGCTTCTTTCTCGGAAAGTTCTATCGTGCGGTGTTGACGATAAGCCAGTTGATTGTCACGGTCAAATTCTAAGTCACCCACTTGTAAACGGGGGGTACTAGGGGCTAATTCTACCGTATGGGGCGATCGCCTTAACAACGCCCGCACCCGTGCCAGCAACTCCCGCAACTCAAAAGGCTTGACTAAATAATCGTCCGCCCCCGCATCTAAGCCTAAAACCCGATCATCTAACGTATCCTTCGCCGTTAAGAACAAAATTGGCGTAATTTGCCCCAAACTGCGCAATTTTTGGCACAGCATTAAACCCGACGACTGAGGCATCATCCAGTCCAAAATCAGCAAATCATAGGTCGTTTTCTGAGCCAGTTCCATCCCTGTGATACCATCATGAGCGATATCTACTGTATAACCCTCACGGCAGAGAACTTGACTCAAGGAGTCTGTGAATTCTATTTCGTCATCAACTAATAAGATTTGCATGGCGGATTGATTGAGCAAGGGGGTTGGTTCACCTGTTCTTTCTTAATTATGATTACGATTGCCCTACCCAAAGGCGCTCTTTTGCAAGATAGCATTGATTTGTTTCTCCAGATTGGTCTAGATTTTCGGGCTTTTCTCGACTCCAGCAACCGTCAACTCCAGATTACAGAACCCACCCAGAGGGCAACGGCGATGTTAGTGAGGGCCCAGGATGTTCCGGTTTATGTGGAATATGGTCAAGCCCAGTTAGGGATTGTGGGCTATGATGTGCTGGAGGAAAAAAGCCCCCAAGTGGCCCAGTTAGCCGACTTAAAATTTGGCGGTTGTCGCCTATCGGTAGCGGTGCCTCAAGAGAGTCCCTATCGGCGTTCAGTGGAACTTCCTCCCCATGGTCGCGTGGCCTCGAAGTTTGTGCAATGTGCGCGCAACTATTTCCGCCAGTTAGATTTGCCTGTGGAAATTATCCCCCTTTACGGTTCCGTGGAGTTAGGACCGATTACGGGGATGTCTGAGGCCATTGTGGATTTAGTTTCAACGGGGCGCACCTTAAAGGAAAATGGCTTAGTGGAAATTGATGTGCTGTTTGAAAGTACAGCCTATCTGATCGCCCATCCTTTAAGTTATCGTCTCAATCCGGAGGGACTGGGGGAATGGGTGCAAAAGTTACGAGAGAATGCACTGTGCAATTAAGGAATGAGGCGTTTATGTGGCAAAGTTGGAGTCGTGGGAAACGGTTTTTACTCTGGATGGTGAGCGGTGCGATCGCCAGCCTCCTCGCTTGTACCTCTCCCCCTACCGACCTGCCCATTGGCTTAATTGCGCCCCTCAGTGGCGATTTAGCCCCCACCTCCGGCACCCCCACCCTTCAAGGGGCAGAACTGGCTGTAAACGCCCTAAATGAGGCCGGAGGAGTCGAAATAGAGGGCCGTCGCTATACCTTCCAACTCGTACCCGCCGATGATCAAGATAACCCCAATCAAGCCGTCGCCGTTGCTAATCGTCTGATTAATCAAGAACAAGTCGTGGCCTTGGTGGGAATGCCCCTCAGTCGGATTGCTATCCCCGTCTCGCAAGTCGCGGAAAATGCCCGCATTCCTATGATTAGTTCTAAGTCCACCAATCCTGCTACGACTCAGGACAAAGACTATGTATTTCGCGTCACGTTTACCGATACTTTTCAGGGAGAGGCGATCGCAGAATTTGCCAAAAATCAACTTAACCTCACCCAAGCCGCCATCCTCTACGACGATGCCAGCAACTACAACAAATTCCTCGCCGAAACCTTCCAACAAGCCTTTACCCAACGAGGCGGCCAAATCGTCGCCCTAGAGTCCTACATCACCAACGAAACCAACTTTGAACCCCAACTCACCCGCATCCGTGACAGTGGAGCAGAATTAATCTTTCTCCCCAACTATCCCGTCGAAGTCATCGAACAAGCCCGACAAATCCGTAACCTTGGCATAGATGCCATCTTACTCGGGGGTGATGCTTGGTCCGGTTTTGCTCAATATGACGAACCCGCCCTAGATGGCTCCTACTACACCGCCGACTGGGCATTAGACCTCGATAACCCCCAAATGCCCGACTTTCTCGCCCGTTATCAGGCCACCTACGACACCCTCCCCACCTCAGCCGCCGCCCTCAGTTACGACACCATCGGTTTAATCGCCGCCGCCATCCGCCAAGCCAACGACAGCACCCCCCAAGCCATCCGCGAGGGTTTAAGCACCATGCGCGACTATCCGGGAGTGACCGGATTAATTTCCTACCAAGACAGTGGAGATCCCCAGAAAGGAGCAGTTATCCTACGTTTAGAGCAAGGAAACGCGGTATTTGATCGGCAAGTCATGCCGTAATTCGCCTATATTGTAGGAAATGCAAACGCTGTATGAGAATTTTCAACAATATTACAATTCAACAGTTCCGAGGACTACGCGATTTAGAACTCAAAGATTTGAGCCAAATCAATGTATTAGTTGGCATTAATAATTCTGGTAAAACCAGTATTTTAGAGGCTTTATTTCTTTACTCTAATCCCCTGGATATACAGCGTCTAATCACTCTCGCGAATCTACGAGAAAATACCAACAGCAGCCGATATTCTACCTTAGAAAATTTGCTATGGTTATTTCCTCAGTTGTCAGACCATTTAGACGATGATTTATTGCTCCCAGAGATCAAGCTTTACAGTGAAGGAATTAAGGAAATTCAAAGGATCAATATTAGCTATCAAAATCAAGAAAGAATTAAACCTTTAGCGTCTTCTATCAAGGAAGACCAGATGTATTATGAAGATGATTTTACATCGGAGAGGGAAGCTTCAAATATTGTACGAGGAATCAAGCTTGAATTCAAAATATATACTCATCAATTAAATCTCTGGGCAGAACCCCACATTCACGAAAAAATTACACTGTGGGAAGATGAACCGCGTTTTCGTTCTCCTAAAGCGAATTCAAAAGCCATCCAATTGCCTGTAGCATTTATCACCCCTTTTTCTCATCGTTCTCATTTTAGTCAACTGCGTTTGCTTTCTCAAGCCAGTTTTGAGAATCTTAAACCCAACGTAATTCAATTACTCAATTATATGGATGAAAATATAATCGATTTAGAGATTTTAATGAATCCTAAAACAAGATGGAATCAACCGAGTATTTATGTTCAACATAAAAAGTTAGGTCTTACTCCTATCAATACGTTGGGGGATGGAGTTCGTCGTTTATTGCATATTGCTTTGCAAATTCCTAGAGCCAGAGATGGAATTCTTTTAATTGATGAGTTAGAGTCAACCATTCACACAGAAGCCTTACATGATGCGTTTGAGTGGTTAGTAACTTGGTGTCAAAAAATGAACGTCCAGCTTTTTGCAACTACTCATAGTTTAGAAGCTGTCGATCATTTATTAGAAGTTACAAACTCAGCCAATGATTTAGCGTTTTATCGATTAGAACCGACTGATTACAAGACTAAAGTGGTTCGACATGATTGGGAAAGATTGAAAATTTTGAGAGAGGAATTAGGACAGGAGGTTCGTTGGTGAGTTTACAATATGCACTCATTGGAGTGGAGGGAAATCATGACCAGGCATTGGTGGGGAAAATTCTTGAGAAAATTTTAGGTTTGCAAAAATTTGATGGATTAAATTCTAACCTTGATTCATTTTGGCGAAAGTTTATTCCGACTTACCCACCGAAAACAGGACGACTCTATGCAAGGCTAGATATGCCGTCTATCTTTTTTAATGATTCTCTTTCTATCGCCATTTATGCTGGACAAGGGGAAAGTTTAAGCCAAAACTTAAAAGTGAGATTATCGGATATTTCTCTGGATTCTTTATTGGCTTTTGGCATTATTGCTGATGCTGACAAAAAATTCCCTGAAGATGTTGCAAAAACTTACGCTCAAGAATTTCAGGTTGTTTTTCCTCATTTCCCTGAAACCCCAGGAATTGTCAGTGTTAATTCTGTGAGAACCGGAGTTTTTATTTTACCGGATAATGTGCAACAAGGCGTCTTAGAAACCTTGTTGTTGGAATGTGGGAAAGTGGCTTATCCTGAATATTTAGAGAGAGCTATATCTTATATTAATCAATTTTCAGAAACAGAACAAAAAAGTTTGAAATGGAAGCCTTTTGACCGAGAGAAGGCATTAATCGCGACGGTTGTTAGTGTTTTAAAACCTGGAAAAACTAATCAGGTGAGTTTAGCTGATAATCATTGGATTAGTGAAACAACCTACCAAAATGTCCAAGCCGTTCAAAAAATTGTAGATTTTTTAAAAAACCTCCTAGATTTGACTGCCTGACACAAGTGCCTGCAAGTCTTGAAATTCCGTTGTTTTACAGTTTCAGATTACATCTTGAAACTTGGATTGGAACTGTTTACTGATTTGTTGGGTTGCGCTGTCGCTTCACCCAACCTACAGACTCATCACTGACTCACTGTTCCACAAAGCCTTAACCAAAATATTACCTGACGGTTACAAATTGATAATCGATGCGCCTTAGATTCTTGAACTGTGGGTCTAGTGAATGGCATAGCCTGCTGCACAGGTCTAGTTTCTGGCTAGGGCTGTGTTTCTCTTTGGCTAAGAGTTGCTAACCCCTAAATTCAAGATTTAACATTGGGCGAAATGGGTATTAAACGTCGTGATTTTTTAGCATTTTTGGGTGCTGGTGCTGGAACCGTTGCCTTGGGGTCAATGGCCACTCCAAAGGGCGTTACTATGCCCTTTAACATGGAAAGGGCGGCTAGTTATGGGGGGATTGGCTTTAATCCTGTCCGGCTGCCCATGCCCCTAGAAACAGGCAATATTGAGGCTTATCAAACCTTTGCCTTAGTCGATGATTTGGTGTTGCCTGAAGGGTTTACTTATGATGTGATTGCGGCTTGGGGCGATCGCGTCGGAAACTCCCGTTTCGGCTACAACAATGACTATGTCTCCTTTCTGGAGACTGGCCCCAATGAGGGATATTTAACCGTTAGTTTTGAATACATTAGTGGGAACACTTGGCGGCAAACCTATCCGATGGTGATCGGGGATACACTCGCCTTAACAGAAGTTCACCAACAAGGTTCAATGGATGTCTTTTCCTTACCCCAAGGCAATGAGTTAAAAGCTAAAGTGAGGGCCATTGCCGAAGAAATGATGATCGACATGGGGTTAGGTGTGATCAGTCTTCGTCGCAATGGGGACGGGACATGGAGTCGCACCTATAGTTCCACCGATCGGCGAATTACGGGGATTTCTGGTCTTAAAGATGGGCATTATCTCCAATCTACTGGCCCCGCCGTTGCCGTGTTTAATAAGACCAATAAAGTGGGCTATGAGGACGGTTTAAAGGACAAAATTATTGGCACCTTTGCCAACTGTGCCGGGGGAACCTCTCCTTGGGGAACCGTGTTTTCTGCTGAGGAAAATTTCCAAAATCAAGTTTATGAACCTGTGATGGCCGATGGTTCCTCCTTCCCCCCCAGTCAAAAAACCTTTCAAATCCACGAGGATGATGATCATGGCTGCGGGAATCCCTTGGGATTAGCGGGGAATAAGTACGGTTGGATGGTGGAAATTGATCCCGCCAATCCCAATGATTATGGGACAAAACACACTTGGTTAGGGCGCTACCGCCATGAAGCGGTGGGATTCTTTGCCCAAGCGGGGAAAAAGTTGGGGATTTATTCCGGGTGCGATCGCCGAGGCGGCCATTTATATAAATTCGTCTCCCAAGAAACCGTCCGCAACGTCAAAGATAAAGCCAATTCTCGCCTTCTCCAGAATGGGGCATTATATGGGGCAAAATTCAACCCCGATGGCACCGGGCGCTGGATTGCCTTAAATGCTGAGACTCCTGTAGATCCGGTTTTACCCAGCCAAGTGAGTGGGGGAATGGTTCCCCTACCCAACCCCAACCGCCAAGCGGGGGATATTATCCGGGTGACAGCCGATCAAGAAGCGATCGCCTTTAAGCAACAATTCAAAACCCTCGGCGACCTTTACACAGGCAATCCCACGGAAAAACAAGGAGCGATCCTCATTGACGCTCACTTTGCCGCCAATGCCGCCGGAATCACCTGCACCGCCCGCCCAGAAGACACCATCGTAGACTCCCAAGGCACCCTTTATATCGCCTTCACCTCCGGAGTCCCCGGCAGCGATGGCAGCCCCGATAAAGCCGTTTTCCAAGGCCCCAACGGTGACAGCCAATATGAACATGGCTGGATTGTCAAACTGCAAGAAAGGGGCAATGATCCCGCCGCCATGACCTTTCGCTGGGAAATCCTCTCTTTAGGGGGTGAACCGGCCACCGGAGGCGCTGGTTTTTCCAATCCAGACAACATTGAACTAGACCAAGGGGGTAATGTGTGGATGGTGAGCGATATGTCCACCAGTAGCCAAAACAAAGCCGTTCCCAGTCGGGTTAAAGACGGTCAACCCTTACCCACCAAGGATTTAGTCGGGCTATTTGGCAATAATTCCATTTGGTACATTCCCACCTCGGGAATCCATGCTGGAGAAGCCTATCCTTTTGGCATTGGCCCGATGGAATGTGAATGCACCGGCCCCTTTTTCTCTCCAGACCAGCAAACCCTATTCCTAGCGGTGCAGCATCCGGGGGAAATTCATGGGGTGCGGCTGAATGGGCAATCGGAAATTCGTCAATTTGCCATGACCATACCAGACGGAACGGAATTCATGCAGCAACGCACGGTTCCCCTCGGTTCTAATTGGCCGGGTAAGCGCCCCAATGACCCCCCGAAACCTGCGGTGGTGGCCATTCGTCGGGTGAATAATCAGCCCATCGCCTAGGGCTTGCTGAATAAGGCTCTAGCAGGGGAGAGGGGGAGTCGGGGAGAGGGGGAGCAGGGGAGTCGGGTGTAATGTCATTGACTAACTTTGACTAACTTTAGCCAGAAACCGGGTTGCATTCATTGTCTAGTTTTCTCGATACACCCC
>NZ_JAIHOM010000245.1 GCF_026130165.1 Spirulina subsalsa FACHB-351
GGTGGGGCGCGCCCGAATTCACGCATCGGGAGAGATTCCCTCTTGGTTGGTTGGAGAAATCCTGTCAGCTAACGGAGACTCGTAGAACGATGAATCCCCCTGCCTTCAGGCGGGGGAGAACGTCAATATGAGGCTTTCTGTTTTTGGGGGAGGTTCTAGATGCCTTTTTCCCCATTTTCTAGGGTGTCGGGGGGGTTAACGACCGGGGAAACCGACATAGGCGAAATAGGTTGCCATGGGGATAATGGTTGCAACGATTAAGAGGACCACGACCCAAACGGTGGCACTACGAGCATCGGTGTCTTCGGCGGCGGTGAATGTTCCCTCAACGTTGAGTGTTTGGGCAATTTCGGGGGGGCCGGGATCCGGTTCTCCGGAGAGGACGGCTAGGAGGCGATCGCTTGCATCGAGTAACGCCTGGTTAAACTTATTCCCCTCGCGCAATGGAGCCTGTAAGGTTTCTGTCGCAACACTCTGGGCAATATCATCAGAAAGTAAGTCCTCAAGCCCTTCTCCCACCCGAATGGCGGTGTTTTTGGTCAAGGTATCTAACACTAACAGGGTTTGATTCGCCCGGGCTTCTGGGGTGGGAAACCACTGCTCAAAGAGTTTGTCAGTTAGGCCTTCCATGGTTTCGCCATAGTCTAAGCGACGAATCACGACAAAGCGCACTTCGTTCCCGGTATTTTGGGCGAGTTGGGAGAGGGCTTTATTGACTTTCCCTTCACTGACGCGACTAATTTCATCGGCATTGTCAAATACCCAAGTTTCTGAACTGGGTTGAGTGGGGAAGCTATAGAGGCCAGTGGCTAGCGCAGGTAAGGCCATCCCAAAACTCAGGAT
The DNA here is from genome assembly GCF_026130165.1 of Spirulina subsalsa FACHB-351. Classification (GTDB taxonomy): domain Bacteria; phylum Cyanobacteriota; class Cyanobacteriia; order Cyanobacteriales; family Spirulinaceae; genus Spirulina_A; species Spirulina_A subsalsa_A. The sequence continues at coordinate 844 of NZ_JAIHOM010000245.1, forward strand.
GACCACGCACAAGGTGAGCAAAACGCCTTGCAATCCAGCCCGCTTTGGTGCAATTTTTGAGACAAAGGTTTTCATCGGGTCTTAATATTTTCAATGTTAAAGTCCATGTTTCTTCCCCTAGCTAGATGTGCTGGGGAAGTATTTTTAAGCCTATCATTGTTCGCTGCTTCTGGTGTACTGTTTGGGGTGTGGGGGAGGCACGGGAATTAAGTCTCATGGGTAACAGGAATAACGCGATTCTCGTTCCGAGACGCTAGGCGATTCTCGTTCCGAGACGCTAGGCGATTCTCGTTCCGAGACGCTACGCGAACGCCTAGAATGGGTGATGGGACTTCTGGCGATAGGCTGCTCCCTCAATCCGAAGCTTAAAAGAATCCATCGATTTTGCTCTCCCTAAGCCCCAATCCCCATAACTTGAGACAAAGAAAGAGGGAACACCCCCAAACCCAAAAATGTCTCTTTTTGCTCGGAAACTTTACGCCCTATTAGCAGGAAAATCTCTCTGTTTAGACTTCCAGTGTTTGACTCCAGATGAACACCGTACTATCTCCGCGTGGTGGACTGACCACAAAACGCTCCTAGAAGCGATCGCCAGTTCCTCAGATCCAGAAGTGTTGAATCGGTACTTATGAACTAGGTAAAAATGGACATAGTAACCCTGTCAAGAGGTAAATTTAACCAGGTGGGACTAGCTCTTTAAACCAGTGTACATAGCTAATTTTTTGGCACA
>NZ_JAIHOM010000116.1 GCF_026130165.1 Spirulina subsalsa FACHB-351
ATGGTCGGTGGGGGAGGGTTTTTGGGGTGGGGTATGGGTGAGGTTGGGGAGGTAGCTGGGGCGGATGGTTGGGGGGAGGAGGGCATGGAGGGGCAGCAGGTGGAGGTCCCGGTGAGGGATGAGGGTGAGGGTGTGGATGTCGGTGAGGGAGTTAAGGAGTTGGGGGAGGTTGAGGATTTGGCTCAGGGTTTGCAGGTGGTGGGGGAGTTGTTGGGGCCAGGGGAATCCCCCTAAATCCCCCTTGGTAAGGGGGACTTCCCCTAAATCCCCCTTGGTAAGGGAGACTTCCCCTAAATCCCCCTTGGTAAGGGGGACTTCCCCTAAATCCCCCTTGGTAAGGGAGACTTCCCCTAAATCCCCCTTGGTAAGGGAGAATCCCCCTAAATCCCCCTTGGTAAGGGAGACTTCCCCTAAATCCCCCTTGGTAAGGGAGAATCCCCCTAAATCCCCCTTGGTAAGGGAGAATCCCCCTAAATCCCCCTTGGTAAGGGAGAATCCCCCTAAATCCCCCTTGGTAAGGGGGACTTCTTGTGATTCTTGGTGCTTCCGGTGCTGTTGGTACTGTTCTTTATACTGTTTGAGCCATTCGGTGAAGTTGGTTTGGGTTTTGGTGTCGGGGTTGTAGGGTGGGTCGCAGGGGGTGGTGAAGGTTTGGGGGTCTTGGTCGGGGCGGAGGAGGAATGTGGTGATTTGGGAGGGGCTGAGGTGCCAGTAGAGGATGGCTGTGTGGGGGGTGGGGCAAAGTTGGCGGATGCGGGTTTGCAGGGTTTCGGGACTGAGGGGTTGGGGGTTGGTGTCGGGGTCGCGCAGCCAAGTCAGGGCGATCGCTTTCCAACGTTCGGCCTCGGTGAGGGCTTGCCAGGGTTGGTTTTGGCTGATGAGGCGGTCAACGTTTAAGTGGTAGAAGTCGTTGAATTGATCCCGGAGGACTCGGCGATATTGGGAATTGGCACTTTGCAGGGCTTGGTTGAGGCGTTGGATGGCGTTGAGGGTGAGTGCATCGGCGGCTTCGGATTCTCCTAGGGCGCGATCGCATTTAATCCAATCCCGGAGGATTTCGAGGGTGTGGGGGGTGTAGAGGGGGTTGGCTTCGATAAGCTGGTAGGCTTGGCTGTAGCTTTTGGTAGCTTGGGCAAAGTAGAGGCGGGGGGTTCGTTGGGTTTGTCCCTGTTGGAAGTGGGCGCGGCCTGTAAACCAGTGTAGTTTGGCACAGCCGAGGGGGTCGCGGTCGGGGTTGAGGTGGCTTAGGCCGGTGGTGTAGTTTTCAAGGGCAGCTTGGTAGCCGGAGTGGAAGAAAAGGGCTTGACCCCGCATTGCCCAAGTTTCCCAGAGGTTGGGGTCAAGGTGGATGGCTTGGGTGTAGTCGGCGATCGCTTTTTCGTATTCTTTTAGGTAACAGTAGACATTGCCGTGACCGTAGTAGGCAAGGGCATAGTTGGGGTCAAGGTGTATGGCTTGGGTGTAGTCGGCGATCGCTTTTTCGTATTCTTTTAGGTTAATGTAGACATTGCCGTGACCGTAGTAGGCAAGGGCATAGTTGGGGTCAAGATTGATGGCTTGGGTGTAGTCGGCGATCGCTTTTTCGTATTCTTTTAGGTTAATGTAGACATTGCCGCGACCGTAGTAGGCAGGGGCAAGGTTGGGGTCAAGATTGATGGCTTGGGTGTAGTCGGCGAGCGCTTTTTCGTATTCTTTTAGGTCTAAGTAGACATTGCCGTGACCGTAGTAGGCAGGGGCATAGTTGGGGTCAAGGTGGATGGCTTGGGTGTACTCGGCGAGCGCTTTTTCGTATTCTTTTAGGTCTAAGTAGACATTGCCGCGATTGTTGTAGGCAAGGGCATAGTTGGGGTCAAGGTGGATGGCTTGGGTGTAGTCGGCGATCGCTTTTTCGTATTCTTTTAGGTCTAAGTAGACAGTGCCGCGACCGTTGTAGGCAAGGGCAAGGTTGGGGTCAAGATTGATGGCTTGGGTGTAGTCGGCGATCGCTTTTTCGTATTCTTTTAGGTCTAAGTAGAAATTGCCGCGACCGTTGTAGGCATCGGCAAAGTTGGGGTCAAGATGGATGGCTTGGGTGAAACAATTCATGGCACCCTGAAGATCCCCAGCGTAATAAGAATCAACACCTCGATTAAACAGTTCTATAGCTTCCGGTTTAATCTGCTCTAGTCCGGGCGGGGAAGGCTCGGGCTTCACCTCCTCACCCCCCAACTCTTGCACCATCACCACCGCCAACGCACTCAACTCTCCCAACTCAGCCCTTGTCAAATTCTGCCAGTGCTTGAGGGGCAACACATCTCGCCCTGCCCCAGAACGCACCCATGCCACTAAATCCTCTTCCGTCACCCCAAAACGGCGCAAGTCCTGAAAGGCGACATAACTCTGTTGTCCCAACATGACCTGACCTGCCACAGCGCGCAATGCTCCCCTAAAGTCTGGTTTGACGGGTTCGGGTTGGGGTTGGGGCTTTTTCTTACGAAATGGCCAAATCATGGGCGTTCTCCAGACCAGTAGACTTACCTACAGTTTAGCCAAAAAATGGCTCAGAAACCGGGTTTCTTGCAGTCCCTCGTTTTCCCGCTACACCCTCACAGAAACCCGGTTTCTTTTTCCACCTCAAATGTTTGCAAGAAAAGGATATACTACTGCTTGACAATAGTAACGCAGTGCAGTACGATCATGATCGTAAACTTTAAATCTGACCAAACAAAGCTAATCTTTGAAGGTTTCATATCTCGCCATTATCCCAGTGATATCCAAAGGATTGCGCTCCGGAAACTGCTACTCCTTGATGCAGCAACATCAGTTCATGATCTGCGTGTTCCACCAGGAAATCGATTGGAAAAATTAACTGGCGATCGCAAAGGTCAATATAGTATCCGCATCAATAATCAGTGGCGAATCTGTTTTATCTGGACAGATCAAAATAATGCGGATCAAGTTGAAATCGTAGACTACCACTGAAAATTTTTTATGGACAACAACCGTTTACCCAATATTCATCCGGGTGAAATCCTGCGATTAGAATTTCTCGAACCCCTCAATATTACTGCCTATCGCTTAAGCAAAGATATTGGTGTATCGCAAACGCGCATTAGTGAAATTTTAGCCGAAAAGCGCAGTATTACCGCAGATACAGCATTACGCTTATCAAAATATTTTGGCAACACCCCTCAATTTTGGCTCAATTTACAAAACGGGTATGATTTACGCCAAGCGCAGGAAGAAAATCAAGAAATTTATCATCAGATTCCTGTTGGCCAATTTGCCCATTTAAACGAGTAAACACCCAAACTAAAGCCCAGAAACCGGGTTTCTTGCATCTCCTCGTTTTCCCACAATTTCCTCCCAGAAACCCGGTTTCTTTTCCCCCAAAAGCTGAGAAAACCCCTATTTAACTTGGGTTTGTTCCGTTTCTCCGTGGGCTTTGAGGAGGGCGGCGATGCGACGACGGATCAGTGGGGGGTGTTGGGTTGCGCTGGCGCTTCACCCAACCTACGGATTCCAAAACAATTCTCAATTCTTTTGTTGGGTTGCGCTGGCGCTTCACCCAACCTACGGATTCCAAAACAATTCTCAATTCTTTTGTTGGGTTGCGCTGGCGCTTCACCCAACCTACGGATCCCAAAACAATTCTCAATTCTTTTGTTGGGTTGCGCTGGCGCTTCACCCAACCTACGGGGGGTTATTGATTTTCAACGGAATGACTGGAACGCCAAATCCACCAGGCGGCTAAACAGAGGGTAATGTTGCCGACTACAGTCATACTAGCTTGAACGGTGACTAACCATTCTAAGCGGGGGAGATTGTCGAAAAAATGCCAGGTACAGGCACACATGGCGCTGACGAGGGCGGGGAGCATTGCCCAGGATAAACTGCGCCAAGTGCGATCGCCTGTCACCTCACTATAGGTCCAAATCAACCAAATCGCGGCAATCCACTCGACAACACTCGACACATGAATGATCCAAGTGGGAATAGAAAGGGCGTGCATAACGGAAATCAGCAAGAAAGGAAAGTAGTCCTATCCTAGCGGAAAATTAACCCGCCACTTCCCGTAAATGGAAGGCATTCCGCTTGAGGGTGCGCAGGGCTTTATTTTGCAGTTGCCGCACCCGTTCATGACTCATGCCGCAATGGTTCCCAATTTCTTTAAAACTCATCTTTTTGCCCCCTTGGAAACCAAAACGTAAACTAATAATCTCCCGTTGTCGAGCGGGTAAACTGTTTAGTAAATCCTGCACATGAGTTTGTAACTCTTGATGACTGGCAAACTCACTCGGAGAAATAGAATCATCGGCTAATAATTGCCCCAACTCTGTTTGATCATCATCCTTCACCGTCACGTTTAAGCTCTTAGGATTAGTACGATAAACCGCTTGGCAAATTTGGCGTAATTTAAAGATATCTACTTCTAATTCAGCCGCAATCTCTTCCTCTGTTGGTTTTCGCCCCAATTCTTGGGAAATTTCCCGGGTAATTCGTTTAATTTGATTCACTTGTTCGGTAATATGAATGGGGAGGCGTATGGTTCGGCTTTGTTCGGCTATAGCGCGAGTAATCGCCTGACGCACCCACCAGTAAGCATAGGTGGAAAATTTATAACCCCGGGTGGGATCAAATTTCTCAATCCCCCGCATTAGTCCTAAGCTCCCTTCTTGGATTAAGTCCAGTAACGATAATCCTCGATGCTGGTATTTCTTCGCAATAGATACCACTAATCTTAAGTTCGCTTGAGCCATTTTCTGCCGCGCTAGTTGTCCTTGTTGGACGATTTTTTCTTCCTGTTCTGTTCGCTCTGTCTTTTCCAGTAATGGTAACATTGCCTGAACTTTTGTTGCTAATTCTACCTCTTCGGCACGACTCAGCAGAGGAGTCCGCCCGATTTCTTGCAGGTACGCTTTAATGTTATCGGTAGCAACTTTAGCCATGTTTTAATTGTCCTCCTAGACAGATGCTAAACTGGGTTGAATTCTCTTTAAATGGGTGAAATTTAAAGGGGGAACAAAGCTGTGATAGGTTTCAGGTTAGCTTTCCATTGATTTGACCGGAAACAAAAGGTTTAATCAAAGGTTTAATCATCGCTTATGTTTAGAAACTATTTTGGCTGAGGGCATACTAGAACAACAATTCCAGTTAAGAGGGTGTTCTCGAAACAAGGTTCACTCTTGACCTTAAACAAGTGAGTCAAACGGAGTTACTAAACAGAGACTTCATTCAAAGAATCTAGGTAAATCGATAATCAACTTAGATCGGTTTATTTCGGCAGAATCAGGATTGGATTTTTACTTTTTTAGTCTTCCCCGCTTCAGGCAAAAAATTAAACGATCTTCACTCTTTTTTACATAAAGTCAACTGGTGAGTCGGATTTGTAATTGCTATTTATGACTACTAGACTTTATGAGTATTAGTGTGATCACGTGATGATGATCTATAGCGTTAACAAACGAGATGCAAGTTGGCTTAGGGTTTGTCAGATTTCACAAAGATAGTCCGAAACCTATATAGTCCGAAACCTAGATTTTTTGGGCTGACGCACCATCTAGATTCAAAAATTAATACTATATCATTGTTCGTATTTCATTAAGACCAGCAAATTGAGACTGACTATATGTATGGATGAGGGAGTACGGAGGAGGGAAGTTGTTCTAAAAAAACTGAGTTCCCTGTCAAAGATTAAACTGAAAAACCCAACGGACAAACCTAAAAACTGTTTTGAGCTTAAATATTTGAGCCTAAGTTTTTAGTCTAACCTTTGAGCCTGAGCTAGCAAGTTGTATTCAGCCCAAATATGTGCTTCTTTTAATGTGCTTCTTGTAATGTGCTTATTCATAATCAACTTATGAACTCATCAACATTTCCACTCAGCCGTCTCCGACCAGTTTAACATAGTTAACAAAATTTTGCAATTCCCCCCAAGGGTGTGAGTAACTCCCCGCAATGCAGTGGGCGGGTCAAGGGGGGTTACTCTAGGAAGAATCAAAATATTTCTTAATATTATTTTTTTTGTTCTATCCAAGGGGTGAGCGCGGGCTGAAAATAGGCGATTGTTTGATGGGAAAGGCTCTTGCAGAACGTCTGTACATACATTATGCCAACGTAATCATTGACAAATGAGATAAAATATTGTAATATTATCTATCATATAGGGTATAAACTAGCCCTACAAAAATTTGCTGATTGCAGACTCCACGCTAGTTAGAGCAGTTTTTAAACGTGCGAGTTATTTAGATTAATCTCATGTAGATTTATCTCTCAGCTTGAGTGCGGTTCGAGCTAAGGGTTAAGTTCATTGCAAGGCCTCTAAATTGCAGGGATTTAGGTTTTAGTTCAAGCTTCTGGTTCAGGTTACTGAGAATCCCGATAGTTTCTGATCTGGATTAATGGCGGGGTTGGTGGAGTTGTGATCAGTCCTGATGTCCCATTGCTGATCAATAATTGCCGATCTATTGTTCTATGTCTCAATCTTATCTCTCTCGTTTAGGGCGAGCATGCGCGAGGATTACCCTCTGGCCAAGTGGTCTAAAAATTAGTGGCCTAAAAATATTGGAGGCAGTCCGTGGAAAAATTGCGGCTGTGTTTACGGTTTTGGGGAGAGGTCATTCCCGAGGGGTTAAAGTCCGATGGTTCAAGTTTGGGGCTTGGATTGTGGGGACTTTGGTCTTGTTGCAATGGCTGGTGGTGCCAGGTTTTAGTCAGTCTCCGGTGAAAATTCAGGTGATGATGCAGGCGCTAGAGGCCAATCAGTGGCAAGAGATGGAGGCGGCGTTTGAGGAGGCGAATCCAGATATTGATTTAGAGTTAGTGGAAGCGCCCAATGCGACGAATTTAGTAGAGGATCTTTACACCTCGGCGTTTTTGTTGGGAGATTCGCCCTATGATTTGGTTTATTTAGATATTGTTTGGGTGCCGAAGTTTGCGGCGGCTGGTTGGTTGATGGATTTAAGCGATCGCCTTTCCCCAGAAGACGAGGCCGATTTCCTTGACGGAGACTTAGCTGGAGGGCGTTATCAAGAGGGTTTATATCGCATCCCCTTCCGTTCCGATGGCGGGATGTTATACTACCGCACCGACTTACTAGCCCAAGCTGGCTATGATCCCCCCCGCACCTTTGACGACTTAATCCAGATTTCCCAATCCGTGCAAGAACAAGGTTTAGCCCAGTGGGGGTACTTGTGGCAGGGGCAACAGTACGAAGGATTAGCGGCCATGTTTGTGGAAATTTTGCGCGGACATGGGGCGTTTTGGGTGGATCCCGATAGCCTCGAAGTAGGATTAGATCAACCGAATGCGATCGCCGCCGTAGAATTCCTGCGCAGCACCATTGAAAAAGGCATTTCGCCCCCCGGTGTCACCACCTACGCCGAAGAAGAAACCCGCCGTCTGTTCCAAAACGGCAACACCCTATTTTTACGCAACTGGCCCTATGTCGCCGGATTAGCCGCCGACTCCCCCATTGCCGATCAATTCGCCATCCAGCCCATGGTACACCTTCCCGGTGAGGAGAGCGGCGCTTGTCAAGGGGGTTGGGGCTTAGGCATCTCTGCAACCACCCCCCACCCTGACGAAGCATGGCGGGTGATTGAATTCATCACCAGTCGAGAGGTGCAGAAACAATTTATTCTCGACACCCGCTATGTTCCCAGTCGGCGTTCCCTCTTTAACGATCCCGATATTGTCGCCGCCTATGACTACTATCCCCAACTCTTAGAAGTCGTCGAAAATTCGGTTTTGCGCCCCCCCATCGCCCAATATGCCCAAGCCTCGGACATTTTGCAGCGTTATCTCAGCGCCGCCATTACGGGGCGAATGACTCCTGAAGCCGCCATGCAGGCCGCAGCCCGAGAGACGCGCAACGTTTTAGGTAGAGCCTAATCTGTGCTATGTCGTAAGTTTCAACTTCCCGAAAAATGACTCAAGATTTAATTCGTCAACGAGAACAACGCATCGGGTGGTTATTATTAACCCCCGCCTTAATCCTGCTCTTATTCGTCTTTGCCTATCCCATTGGGCGAGCTTTTTTCCTCAGCTTATTTACTGAGAACCTAGGAACTCAATTACAGCCCATTTTCTCCGGCTTGAGTAACTATCACCGCCTAATCGAAGATGGTCGCTTTTGGGAGAGTTTATGGAATACCAGCGTATTTACAGGCGTTAGTATTTTCTGTGAATTAGTGTTAGGGATGGTATTTGCTTTAATCCTTAACCAAAGCTTTCGCGGTCGGGGATTAGTCCGCACCTCTGCCCTATTACCGTGGGCCTTACCTACGGCCGTCATGGGTTTAGCTTGGGCGTGGATTTTTAATGATCAATATGGGGTAGTCAACGATATTTTATCCCGCTTCCCCTTCTGGGAAACTAACATCACTTGGTTGGGAGATCCCACCCGAGCAATGTTAGCCTTAATTGTGGCCGATGTGTGGAAAACAACGCCCTTTATTGCCATTCTCTTATTAGCTGGTTTACAGTCCATTCCCGAGGACTTATATGAAGCCCATGCCATTGATGGGGCGACTCCTTGGCAAAGTTTTTGTCAAGTGACCTTACCCTTATTAACTCCCCAGATTGTGATTGCTTTATTATTCCGTTTTGCCCAATCCTTCGGGATTTTTGACCTAGTTCAAGTGATGACCGGAGGAGGGCCAGCCGGGGCAACGGAAACCGTTTCTATTTATATCTACGCCACAGTAAGACGGTATTTGGACTTTGGCTATGGAGCCGCTTTAGTGGTCGTGACCTTTGTCTTATTAATTTTAGCCGTTGTTTTGGCCGGATTCTTGCTTTCTAAAGCGCGTATTAATGTTTCAGGAGGTCGATAAAAATGGCAATTGCCCAAGAGACAAAAGCTCATACTCACCCAAAAATGAAGATTTCTTCCCGGAGTATTGTACTGTGGGTGGGGGTGGTGTTTATGGTGGTTTTTTGCCTCGCTCCGGCGCTCTGGCAAGTCCTCACCTCCTTTAAAACCAATGCGGCAATTTCCGCCTTGCCGACGATTTATTTCCCCAGTTTTAGCGATTTAACTTGGGATCATTACACCAGTTTGGGGGCGGGATTTTGGCGGTATGTGTTTAATAGTGCCTTAGTTTCGTTACTTTCTACCTTGTTATGTTTAGGACTGGGCGCACCTGCGGCTTATACGTTGGCGCGGATTAAGCTGCCGGGAGAGTCTTTGATTTTAGGGGGGATTTTAATTGTCAGTTTATTTCCCTATGTTTTGTTGTTTTTAGGACTGTTAGAAATTGTCAAGTTTGTGGGCTTAGGGAATAATTATCTGGCGTTAATTGTCCCGTACAGTGCGATTAATTTACCTTTGACGATTTTGGTTCTACGGAGTTTTTTCCAACAACTGCCGAGGGATTTAGAAGATTCCGCCAAAATGGATGGCTATAGTACGGTGCAAATGTTGTTAAAAATCATGATTCCTTTGACCATTCCAGCGTTAGTAACCACGGGAATTTTAGCCTTTATTTTTGCTTGGAATGAGTTTATTTTTGCCTTGACTTTTGTCACCCGAGATGCCATGAAAACTATTCCCGTAGCCGTAGCCCAAATTGGCGGCTCTTCGGTGTATGAAATCCCCTACGGCCCTATTGCGGCGGCGACGGTGGTAGGAACCTTACCGTTGCTGGTGTTGGTGTTATTCTTCCAGCGTCGGATTGTCCAAGGGATTACGGCTGGGGCGGTTAAGGGTTAATCAAGTAACTGACCAGTGAATTTTAAAATCTGCAAACTATAAAATAAAGGGAAAATGGCCACTTTAACCTTAAAAGAATTACGCAAACAATTTACACCGGAGGTGGTTCCGGTGAAGAATATTACTCTCACGGTGGAAGATGGGGAGTTTCTCACGCTATTGGGACCCTCGGGGTGTGGTAAATCTACGCTGTTACGGTTGATTGCGGGTTTGGAACAACCAACGGCTGGGACGGTTTGGGTGGGGGAGCAGAATCTCAATGCGGTGAATCCGGGCGATCGCAATATGGCGATGGTGTTCCAAAGTTACGCCCTTTATCCCCACATGACTGTAGCGGATAATATCTCCACTTCCCTCAAGTTGCGTCAAGTCCCCCCGGCCGAAATTACCCAACGGGTGCGCACCGTGGCCGATAAGTTGGACATTTCCCACCTCTTGGGGCGGAAACCCCGCAGTCTGTCGGGGGGACAACGGCAACGGGTAGCCCTAGCGCGGGCGTTAGTGCGCAAACCTGATGTATTTTTGTTAGATGAACCCTTGAGTAATTTAGATGCCTTATTACGGGAACAGGTGCGAGGGGAATTGAAACAGTTGTTTGAGTCCCAAAATCGCCCCGTCGTCTACGTCACCCATGACCAAATTGAGGCCATGACCCTTTCGAGTAAGGTGGCGGTATTGTTGGATGGTTTGGTACAACAATTAGACCCCCCCAGTCGCATCTATACCCATCCGGCCAATAAATTTGTCGCGGGGTTTGTGGGCAGTCCCCAAATGAATCTGTTAACCCTAGACTGTCAGGGCAAGGTGGCGAAACTGGGCCATTGTGAGATCCCCTTACCTCCCTTAGCCCAAGTCCCTAAGTTAATTGATTTGGGCATTCGTCCCGAAGCGCTGTCGGTGAAAGGGTCTGAGGTTTCGGATCAGGAGTTGGTGATTGGGGGGAAGGTCTTTCTCTCGGAAAACTTTGGCCGAGAAACCCTAGTGAGTTTGAGGGTTGAGGGTTCTCAAGATGTCATTCGGGCTTTAATTCCACCGGATCAAACCTGGAACCCTGAATATACTAAACTGGTGGTTCCTTTCTCTAGTTTGCACTGGTTTGATGCGGAAACGGGCGATCGCCTTTAAACCCCATCCCAATCCCCCTGATGCACCCCCGATGAGCAATCCATTACTGCATCGTGCGGGCCGGAAGCTTCAACCGACGGATCATCTCTAAAATGACCTCGGTTTTCGTTTTCCCTTTCGATAAACAATATTCTTCTAAGTGCGACAAATCCGCTTCAGGCAAGCGGATTGTCAGGACTTTATTTGAAGGGGGCTTAGTTCTGGACATAGTGGCATCATATCCTGTTTGTAATGACAATATACTTTAATTGTATAGTAAAAATACTGCTTATACTAGCCTTGAGCAAAAAAGCCAACATTTCTCAAGATTGTTCCAATTCTATCAAAAGGATGGCGGGGGAATGCTCCGTCCCTAGCCGATAGGGGTCGGATGTGCTGGATTAACTTTCCTTCCCATTCCACCGCAGTTATCGTGGAATAGATTACTATTCACGGATAGCTGTTGATGCCTAAAATCATGATTGGTGTGATGGGACCGGGGGAAAAGGCGAGGCCTCAAGATGTGGCTTTAGCGTATCAACTGGGGGCGGCGATCGCACAATCCGGTTGGATTTTACTCACCGGAGGCCGCAATGTGGGGGTTATGGAGGCGGCCAATCAGGGGGCAAAATCGGCCAAAGGTTTCACCATTGGGATTTTGCCCTGGGATACCCTTTTCCCGCTTGAAAGAAATTTTGAAAGGCTTTGTCTAATCGTCTGAGATTTTGTTGCAATACCGTAGAATGAATGAGTTTGTACCAAGGATGAGACTTTTTCAACCTAGGTAATTCTGAGGATTGCTGTTCATAAGCACTTCGCTTTTTCCCGTTCTTTTTAAACGGTTCTCCTAAGTTAGAATTTTTGGAAATAGAACAGGTTAATGGTGTGCAATGAGCTTTCGTTCTCAAATCACAATACTCTCCTAGTCGGGGTGCTTTCACCTCCTCGTATGCTTCTATCCTATCTCTCAAACAATAGTTATAATGACTTCTAAGCATCGTTATCCAATTAAGCATTATTTTTGCTTGGGATTCCGATGGCTTAAGTTTGTACTTATGAGTTACGATCATCTTGATCTTATTGGCTGATTATTTCAGAATTTTTAATTTTATTTTTCATTATAGTGGCAACCTTCTCAAAACTGCCACTATTTTTTTTAGCTACCATGAAAAAGCCCCAACCAATACTCAGTTGGAGTTATTGATTTGGGCTTTTTGTTTACTTTATTGTCCCTGTTTTCTGATGAATCACCAGTCGTCAGGATGCCCCCTTTTATCCCAACTTCTAATAACGCACTCTCGGATCTAAGATACCATAGGTTAGATCAGCGATTAAATTAAAAATCACAATGAGAATGGCATAAATAAAGGTAATAGCCATAATGACAGGGGTATCACTGCGATAAATGGATTCAATCAATAATGCCCCAATTCCGGGGACGCGAAACACTCGTTCTGTAATTAAAGCTCCGGTGAAAACCGTGGGAATATCTAAGGCGACTAAGGTAACAACAGGAATTAAGGCATTGCGCAAAATATGACGGTTTAAAATGATCCATTGTTGCAGTCCCTTGGCTTGGGCAGTGCGGACATAATCTTGGGGTAATTGCTCTAAAATAGAAGCTCTCACAAAGCGCATTAATACGGCAGATTGGTAGAGGGCAAGGACGGTTACAGGCATAATAGATTGTCTAATTTGCTCGATAAAAGTTGCCCAACTGTTGACTTGTAATGTGCTGTTATAAATAAAGGGAAACCATTTGAGATTGACGCTAAAGATAATAATAAAGAGTAACCCGGTAAAAAAGGTGGGTAAGGAGAAGCCTAAAAAAGAAAAGGTGGTGACAATTTGATCTAAAAAAGAATAGCGTTTGAGGGCGGAAATAATGCCTAATGGGAGGGCGAGCAACACACTAATAATATAGGCACTGCCCACCACCCATAGAGTTGTAGGAAGGCGTTGTAGGATGAGGTCAATGACGGGGCTGCGACTGGTGAAGGAATAGCCTAAGTCTCCTCTGAGAAATGCCCAAACCCACTTAAAATAACGGATGTAGATGGGTTGATCTAAACCTAGCGATCGCCTGATATTTTCCCGCACCTCTGCACTAATGGAAGGATTCGAGGCAAACTCTCCCATAGGATTCCCGGGGGCTAACGCAAGGATCAAAAACACTACAGCACTAATAGCAATCAGTGTGGGAATTGAGATCAGTAAGCGATTAATGAGATAGCGTGTCATGGGGCATAAGGTCATTCTATCCACGCACTATATCACAGGGAATCTCAGGGCTTGCGCCTTTTGTTCCCCCCCTTGAGGGGATGGGGAATTCCGGAATATTTTGTTAAAAATTTTCCTACTATATGCTCATGCTTTTATTTAAACAAAAAAAGGTTTATAATAACTTTTATTACTTATTTTTGATAATTTTAATATTAGTACTTATGATTAGTAATCATTGTTTAATGCACATTAAAGGCTAAAACTTCTCAGTTATGTTGTACCCTCAGACCGCCCCGCAAGGGGTCTTCCCTTGGTTGAGTTTCTCTGCACCCATTCCTCCCACTGGACACACCGAATTTAAGGTAGTGGACGAGTGCGATCGCCCTTTATACAATGGACTGCAATTCCTCCTGTTTAGCTTAATCTGGCCCAGCGTTGGTTTAATCCTCTATTTCAGTAAGCTAATCGCCCCAGATATAGTCTCTGGCATCATTTGGATAGGAATCCCCTTAGTCTTCTACAAAAGAATTGTCTGGCCATTGTGCCTTATCGCCTGCGGTATGCCTTGGAATTTGCTGTGGCGAAGATCTCCGGCAAAACCAGACACCTTTTCAATCAACTTCAAAAGGCTTGCACTCTTCATCTGTCTCTTCTTGGTCGCCATAACGGTTGTGGTTTCACAAAATCGTTTTTATTCCCTGTGGCCTACCCTACAAGAGTTAGCCCATAGTGTCTGGAGTCTGTGGGTGGTTGCCGCCGAATTAGCGGCTGTGACATCTAGTGCCTTGATGAAGTGGACTTGGCAGAAAAAACAATCTCAGCGCAGCAAAAACAAAAGAGGGGGCAATCGACCACGTTTCCACTGTGCCGCTTGTGAAGAACCGATGAAAAAGGTCTTTGAACCCCAATTAATGCCCTTGCTCACCAATATTGAACGGGCGACTCATGGCCTTAACTCAGTGGTTTATGAGGGGTGGTGGTGTCCTCACTGTTATCCCCAACGTCGTCGAGATACCATTCATCTGCGCAGTTATGCACTGAAGCGACCTCGTAACGTGGAACAATGTCCCAACTGTGAAGCTTACACCCTTGAGTACAAGATTAAGTATACAGGTAACCTTTTTCAATCTAGCTATTGGCATCAAAAAATTTGCTATGCTTGCGACTATCGCCAGGAGTGGGAAGTAACGCCTGAGTATCGAGGAAGTTATGGCACTGGGGTTAGCGGTGGCTTTGGGGGTGGCAGTAGTAGCGGTGGTGGTGGCTTCGGGGGCGGTAGTAGCGGCGGTGGGGGGGCTGGTGCCGGTTTCGGTGGTGGTGGTGGTGGTGGTTGTGGCGGTTGTGGTGGTTGTTAGCGAACCGCCGAGAAGCCCCGCGCTCTCCCCATAGGGGAGCGTCGGGAGGATGTCACTGTGTTGAACAAAATAGCGACGCATTCCCCCACCTCGCGCCCTCGCAGGTGGGGTGAGCTTCATAACCTGTCAGGGGATCTGGTTCAAAACATCTTTCTGCTCTTGCCATAGACTAAGATTAGGGACAGTAGTGATTTTGCTGAAAAGTCCCGACTCTGGCACTTCTGCATAGATATTATGGAAATCCTCTGTACTCGTCCCGGCTGCCCAAAACCTCACAATGTTTTCCCAGACCTTGATGATCAGAATAAATTAAAAACCACCCAGCAAAAGTTTTGTATGACCTGTGGGATGCCGTTGATTTTAGGGGGGCGCTATCTTCCTTGCCGTCTGTTGGGGCGGGGGGGCTTTGGGGCGGCGTTTCTAGCTCGCGATCGCTACACCACCAGTTTAAGGTTATGTGTGGTCAAGTTATTTCAACCCGCCGGAGATCCCAGTCCCAAACAATTGGAAATTGCCCTCGGTCTGTTTCAACGGGAGGCGGAAGTGTTGGAAGAGTTGGGAGTTCATCCCCAAATTCCCGACTCCTACGCCTTTTTCCCCTTGATGGTGCCGAGTATGGGACAAAACAAGGAAGAACAGTTTTTCTATTTAGTTCAAGAATATATCGACGGGGAAGACCTAGAACGGGAACAAGCCCACAAAGGCATCTATTCGGAGGGGGAAGTCATTGAGATTCTGCAAGCCATTCTGCACATTCTCAAGTTTGTCCATGAAAACAATTCTATCCACCGGGACATTAAACCCTCGAATATTATGCGGAGTAAAGAGGGTAAGTTCTATTTACTGGATTTTGGGGCTGTTAAACAGGTGACAACCAGCGCGGCAACGCCCCAAGGACGGTCAACGGGAATCTATTCAATGGGCTTTGCTCCCCCGGAACAGATGCAGGGGGCGCAGGTCTACCCCTCGACGGATTTATATGCCCTCGCTTGTACGGCTTTAAGCTTGCTAACCGGGAAACCCCCAGAAGATTTGTATGATTCCTATAGTAACGATTGGAATTGGCGACCCCATGCTCCCCAAGTAA
Organism: Spirulina subsalsa FACHB-351; assembly: GCF_026130165.1. Lineage (GTDB taxonomy): Bacteria > Cyanobacteriota > Cyanobacteriia > Cyanobacteriales > Spirulinaceae > Spirulina_A > Spirulina_A subsalsa_A. The sequence goes on from NZ_JAIHOM010000116.1 coordinate 15,464, forward strand.
GCGATCGCCTCGCCGCAGTTCTCGACCGGATGTTACTCCCTAGCCCTAAGTCCCGCTTTCAATCCGCCCAAGAGGTCTTAGCCGCCCTACAAAGGCCCGTAGCCGCCCCTCCCCCACCCAAACCCGCCCCACCTCCCCCCAACCCTGTACAACCGCCT
>NZ_JAIHOM010000117.1 GCF_026130165.1 Spirulina subsalsa FACHB-351
CGCAACTTGTATTGATAGGAAAGAATGAGCATCTTACGAAATGCAAGTGATTCTCTTAATTGTATTACGATTAAGAAAAAGCCGTCCTAGAAGGACGGGGCTTTAGACCCAGGGTTTTTGGTAAACATTGAATTACCCCGCCGTACAGACGGACGGGGTTTCAGTAACCCCAGTATCGTCTGTCTGGTTAGAGCTTAATCGCTTCTTCTGCCCAAGTTGCCTCCGTCAGCTTTTAACCCAGCGCGTTCAGTTTTTGTTCGAGTGAGTGCTATATTTTAAGTGACTAAAGGTGGCGTTCATGTAACTATCAATACCCGCTAGGCTGAGTGGAGAAGGTTGGATAAGGTGAGGATGGGACAAGAAAAGTTAAAAATTCCCAATTGGGACGAAATTCCAGTAGCCCAACGGGAAAACCAAAGGGTAGAACCCAAGCGAGGCGGGGTTCTCTGGCTGCTAGTGGGTGGGTTAGTGGGTTTAGGTGCGATCGCCGCCCTCGCCTTTTATCTCTTCGAGATGGAGGGTTCTCCGTTGACCCAATCTCAACCCGACCCAGCAGAACCTTCCTCTGAGGTGGCAGAACGTCAAGAATTAGCCGTTGAAAATGTTTTAGGTCATCTCCCCTATCAGGAAGCATCCCCCGACGATCTTGAACCCATTACCCGGGATGGTCGCATCCGTCTCCGTCGGAGTGCCGCTCAACAGTACCGAGCAATGGAGGCCGCAGCACGAGCGGATGGGGTCATTTTAAGCGCGATTTCCGGCTTTCGCACTGTGGAGGAGCAGCAATATCTCTTTTTCGGGGTGAAGCAGCAACGCAATCAAGGAGCGGCACAACGGGCAGAAGTGAGCGCGCCTCCGGGGTATAGTGAACATCACACGGGCTATGCCGTTGATATTGGGGATGGTCGCGCTCCGGCTACCAATTTAAGTGTTAACTTTGAAAATACGGCGGCGTTTCGTTGGTTAGAACAAAATGCCTCTCGTTTTAGTTTTGAGCTATCTTTCCCCCAAGATAATCCCCAAGGCATCGCCTATGAACCTTGGCATTGGCGTTTTGTGGGAGATATTGAGAGTTTAGAAACTTTCTACCGGGCGCAAAATCTCCGGCGGGAGTAGGGCTATTGAACAAATTTTAGGCGGCAACAACCATGACGAACTATCAAATTGAAAGCCGAGAATGGTGGGTGGAGCGTTGGTTAGAGTTACTAGACTCCTACCGTTTTAAGAAACGGTTAGAACGAGCGCGCAAGTATTCCATGGAAGGGAATGTCTTGTCTATTGAATTTAAGGGGGCGAAGGTATTGGCCAAGGTGCAGGGGAGTGAGGTGGATCCCTATCAGGTGTCTTTGTCCTTAACGCCGTTTTCTAATGAGGACTGGAATTATGTCATTGAAACCATGTCGGAAAAGGCTATTTATGCGGCGCAGTTGTTGGCCGGGGAAATGCCAGCCAATATTGAGGAAGTGTTTACGGCCAATGGTTTAAGTTTGTTTCCCTTCACCTTGTCGGATATTCATTCCCGTTGTACTTGTCCGGATCCAGCCAACCCCTGTAAGCATATTGGGGCGGTGTACTATGAGTTGGGCGATCGCTTTAGTGAAGATCCCTTTGTCCTATTCCAGTTACGGGGGCGCACCAAGGGGCAGATTTTAGATGCCCTGCGTCAGGTGCGAGCGAAGTCAGTTAAGGATGGCGGCAAGCGCAACAGTAAGGAAAATGGCAAGGGACTTAAGAAGAAAGCCCCGAAACCGAAAAATACTCAAACCCCCCTCAATCCTGAACTATTCTGGGAGTATGAGGAACCCTTAGATTCTTCCTTAGTGGTGATTCCTTCGGGACACTCCGCGAACGCACCGACTTCCGAAAGTAAGGGCATCTTAGAATTACTGGGCAATCCTCCCCTCCCTTCCCATGATGCGGCAATGGTGCGTCAAGCCCTCGAACAAGCCTATCAAATTGCCAGTCAACGTGCGATCGCCACCGCACTCAATCGAGAAACTCCCAGCAGTTAAGCTAACTTCTCGGCAATACATTGAAACATCTCATCCACAGCCTCCCCCGTTTTGGCGGAGGTAATATAAGTATCCACAATTTGCGCCTGTTCAAACGGGTACTGCATTAATAACGTTTCCAACTGAGATGGATTTAATAAATCAGACTTATTAAAGGCCACCAAAATCCAACCTTGAGGATTAACCGTAAAAAATAAATCTAAGTGTTTTTCTACATTAAGAATTGTGTCCTGACGCTTGACATCTGCCACAATAATAGCTGCTTTTGCCCCTTGTAAATAACTGCGCGCCACATTGCGGAAAGAGGTATGTCCTTCTATATCCCAGATTAACAATTCCACATTGTGTTCCCCTTCGGGCAAAAGCACCACTTTACGGGAAATTTTCACCCCAACTGTTGATAAATATTGATCACTAAACTGTCCGTCTACAAAACGACGAATTAAGCTGGTTTTCCCGACACAGAAATCACCCAGCAAACAAATTTTTTTTGAGACAACACTCATAATTAGGGGGCAGGAAGGGAAGATGCGGAGGGTGCAGGCATTAACTCGAAACGCACAACTCGACTGCGATCGGCTGAATCATTAGTTTCCACTTCCGGGGGTGGTTCAGCCGTTCCATTAATCGCTAAACGTTCGGGATCAAGCCCTTGAGAGAGTAACACACTTTGGACATTTTTCGCCCGTTCCATTGCCAATTCTTGGTTACTCTGAGCCGGCCCAGCAGAATCACTATGACCAATAATTCTTAAACCAATCTCAGGATATTCCGCTAAAAAGTTGCGGATTTGATTCACTCTGGCATTAGACAAACTCCCAAAAGGAACCCGAGACGATCCCATCTCAAAAAACACCCGTTCCCGCAAAAATTCCGGTAACAGTTGGGCTGTATTGACCGTTTCAATTCCCGGAATCTGGTCAAAGGATTCTACAATCAGTTTATAGTCCTCTGGGTTATTAAAGTTCCCCCGTAAAATGACTGTTCCGGGTTGATATCCAGCCGTAAGATTAACATTATTACTGCGGTTTAAAAGACTGGCAACCACAGCCACCGTATTGGCCACATTGGCAGGATCTGGGGGAATTTGTACCACAATAATCTGGTTATCTACTTCCAAATTTGAGTTAATTCCCGCGACCATTTTTTCCGCATCCGCTTTCACTTGTTCAAGGGGAACTCGTCCCGATAAAATCACCCGTTTTCCGTTGACTGTCGGAGTGAGTTGGGAATAGGAGGCATTTTCCAAATCCGTGAGGGCGGACTCAATTTGCGACTCTAAACGACGGTCTAAAAACCCACGAACTTGGAAATAACTCCAAGGTAAAACCACCACAATTAACAGAATGACCAACAGGGTGAGCAAAGCCGAGGGAGATTTTTGTTGTCCGCTTTTTTGCAGCTTCTGTTCCAGTTGTTCCAAGGCTTGGGTCACACTATCTGGCATCCCAGCGCGATCGCCATCATACTGTTCAATCAGTTGACCATGTTTTTGGGTAATCTCCCCGAGGGTACGTCGCAGATGTTTCACCACTGCCGTAGAGGGATTTCCTTCCACCGCAACGGCTAAATAACAATACCCCGCCACCTCCAAAATAATCCGCGAGTTCCCATACTCAATTTCGTTGAGTTCGGCAATTTGCCCAGATTCAGCAATACAATCATTGACAAAACTGCGAATGGCCGTCAGCATCCCAGCAATCATATTCGATTCCAGACGCTGCTCCCCATGAGGCTGCATTTCCGCAATCACCAAGCCTGATGCCTTATGAATTAAGAAAATGGCCTGCACTTTCACCGGAGAGGCTTCTTGTAGGATTAACTCCGCTTCCGATACCCCTTGGATTCTGGCCTTAATTTTCCGTTGCACGCCAGAAAGACTGAGGGTTTGATCGACCTTCTCATTAATCGAGGCCACCAGTTCGCCCATGTACTTAGAAATGGTGTTCCCCACGACGGGATATAGGGCATCCACCATGGCATCCCGTTCCAGTTCGATTTGGGCTTTAATTGCCCTTCCCATCGCTGGCCCCAAGGCTTCGGGGATGGCATCCCGTTCCAGTTTGTTCTGCTCTTGCAGGGCGGCGGCGATTTCGGGGGCGATCGCCCGCGCAATGGCCCGGGGAGAACGTTGGATTTCTTGTTCAATGGCCAAGGGTAACACCTGAGCCAGTGCTTGACTCATGGCCACCTGATCTTGAGTGACCCGTTGTTGAATGATGTCGTCAATAATGGGAACTAATAACTCGGTCATCGCCTCTTGAGAAACTCCCACCTTCATCTTTAATAACTGCACCATCAACGGCACCAGAGGATTAATCACCTCCGTAGGCTCATAGACCTGATTTTCCAAAGATGAGAGCTTGGTTTCTAACTGACCGATTAACTGGCGCACCTGAGCAAAGTCCGCCTCGTTGAGTTCCTCTTTCCTGTCCCCTTGGCGATCGCTCTGATTGATGCGCTCTAATTGCTGCTGAATCGCCTCCACAACCTCCTCAGCCTTGGGAGATGAGGGGGAACTCATTTCAGGGGGGTCTAAGGCCTCAGAAGGCGCAGAAACGACCTCTGAGATTGTTTCTGGAGGCATAACTTGCTCAGGCACAGGTTCAGTCTGGATCTGGGGTTCAAGCTCATCTTCAAGGACTACCTCCTGATGGCTAACTGTGGGAGGTTCTGCCACAGTTTCCTGTTCTCCCACCGGGGAGGTGATTTCCTCAACTTCCTCGACCGGAGCCATCGGAGGGGTGAGTTCTTCCCTATTCCCTACCGGGGAGGTGATTTCCTCAACTTCCTCGACCGGAGCCATCGGAGGGGTGAGTTCTTCCCTATTCCGTACCGGAGGGGTGATTTCCTCAATTTCCTCAACCGAAGCCATCGGAGGGGTGAGTTCTGCCTCTAGGTCTTCCACAAGAGGGCTAAGGTCAGCTTCCCGTTCCGCAGCCGTCGCCTGACGTTCCTGCGCCCAGCCTTGGAGTTGCTCTAAAGAGGCTTCTAGTAACAAATCGGGAGTATCTAGGAGATTATCCTCTTCCTCCTCTACTGGGGGAGGGGGTGGGGTGGGAGAGAGGAGTAAATCCCGAAAACTCTTGAGGGGATCTTCTTTTTTCTTGGCTTGGGAACGCAGGAAGGGTTTAGTCCCACTGCGCACTGTCCCGGTGGGTTTCTGTCTCCCGTTTTGATCTGAGCCATTGCGAGAACCATTTCTTGCCCCTGAATTCGCCCCATTTTGGCTCGCTGGGGCTGAGGGTTTATGCTCCTCGACTGTCTTTCTCGGGGGGGGTGGGGGGGGAGTGGGGAAGGGATTAGCCCACGGAGAGGCTGAGGTTGCCACTGTTTCAGAGGACTGATTCTCGCGGTCTTCCTTCTGGTCTTCTCGGGCCGGGTCTGGGGGTGGGGTGGCTGGGTGATCTTCGGGGGACTCTTCTGTGAGGGGAAAGACAGCATCTAGCAAGGTATCTAGTCTTGATGCTGCCTCGGCCGGGGAGAGGGTTTCCTGTTCGGGTTCTAGGTCAGGAGAAACAAGGGTTTCTGGGGTTGGAGTTTCGGGTTCTGATGAGGGGAGGTTTTCCTCTTCCGGGGGTTTCTGTTGGAAGGGGATGACTTTTTCTCGGGGGGGGGTTTTCCCTTGGAAGGGAAGGATGTTTTCTGCTTTGACGTCCGGTTCGTCTTTTTGGGGGAAAGCAATGAGGGTTTCTCCCTCACCTCTGGGCTGGGAGGGGGTAACGTCAGGGGTGAAGGACTGTACGGGGTCTTGCTGTTGGGTTGTTGCCTTCTCTCCTTTACGGGAGGAGAGAAAAGAGGCGATCGCAGCGAGATCAATAGGGGGTGGAGTTTTGGCGGCTTCCGGGCTGGTAGTGGGATGGGCCGATGCAATGGGGGGTTCTGGACTGGCGGAGTCGGCCGGGGGGACGGATTCGGCAACGGAGGCTATTTCCGGGGGGGAGGCGGATTCTGGGGAAATTCGGGACGGGGGCAGTTCAACCTCGTCCTCGTCTAGACCGGGTTGAAACTTATGGATTTTCTGGGTGAGGTCAAGGGTGGGAGAGAGCGATCGCGCTTTGTCCTGCTCAGTCATGGTTGGTGGGGGTTGAGTCTGGCTAGGGGAGGGCTTTTGGGATAACAGTTCCTGTAAATCTTCTAGCACTCCCGCTAACTTATCATCCTGAGCGGGATGGCCTCCGGAGAATTTACTCCCGGTACTTTGTTCTGAGGGCGGCACTTGATCAAAATTTTCCTCACGATTCCCCACGTCTGACCAAAAATCAAACGCCTCATCTTGATTCCACGGATCGGGAACAGTCGGAGGAGTCCCCCCATTCTGTCCGTTGCGTTTCAATTTCGCTTCTGCCGACCCTTGATTCTGCTTTGACGATGCCATAGACCACCATCCCTATAATTCACAGCCAGCCGAGGTGAAGTTCTCCCGAATCTAACCCCAGCCTATTACCAGTTAATAGTAGATGTTAGTGGAGAATCTTACCGACAGACAAGTGTCGGGGTAATCAATGCTCAATTATTCATTATCAGTTCTCAAACTCCCCCTCTCCCCCGCTCCCCGACTCCCGAAGTTATTCAACAAGCCCTAGCTATTTTTTAACTGGGCAGTGGTGACGTTGAGGTTTAGGGTTTGATTCCCTCGTTGTACTTTGAAGTTCAGGGCTTTTCCCACCCCACTGTTTTCTACTGTGTTACGTCACCCCGTCTTAATCCGGCCCGTTCTGCGGGGGTATTGGGTAAGCTGCGAGCCACGAATAGGCCACAACCCGTTCCAGGAAGAAACGCCCCCTTTTCATGGATTAAGACTCAATTTAACGGGGAGATGCTCCACCAAAACGCTCAATCAATTCTTCCCGAGATAACTGCATTAATAAGGGCGTGAACTCCGAAGCGGGCAAACTCAAGACAGCCTCTATAATTTGGGCTAACTCAGCATCAACTGACCCAAAACGAAACTGAAGCAAATTCTCCACAACCAGACGTTCACCTCGTTCTAGACCCTGTTCTAAACCCGATAGTTTGGCCGCTTCCAACTGTTGATCAAAAAGAGGAGATAACCGCATAATTAATTCTCTATCCTCCCAATTCGGATTAACATCTTCGTCTAAATGAGCTTTTAAGCGATTCAGTGCCATTAATGTACTCCCTCGAAAGGGATTCTCTGGCGATAATTCCTCTAATTCCTGAATCGCTTGGGTTTGTACCCTTCCCCGTCCTAATATCCTTAACCATAGGGTTTCTGGCGTTCGGGGGAGTTGATGAATCGCCACAATCATCGTCCGCAAGGTTGGGGGAAGGAAGTAAACCCCCATTGGCCAAGATTCTAAGTCTAGGGTAGCACCGAATCCAGATAAGAGGGTTCTAGATGCTGTGGGGGTGAGAATCCACAAGCGAGGGGCTGGAGTATCGGGAGAAATGCTCCCCTCTTGACGATTACTATCCCGTTGCAATTCTCGGTTAATTTCTACTAATTTGACTAGACAATCTAGGATGGCCTGGGGAGTGGCGGGATTGCGGAAGGGTTCAAACAGGGCAGGGGTTTCGATGGCACGGGCTAAGATGCCCAAGGAGTCAGGGGAAAGGTTGAATTCTGGATGGGGTGAAAACCAAAGGTCTACTTCTCGCACTTCTGCGGGGATACGACGGGGGGATTGAATGGTGCCGTAGGGGGTGAGTAGTTCTTCGAGGTAGTCTTTGGCGAATTGGTCATGGAGGAAGCGAGTCACGGGCTTTTTTCGGTCAAAATTAGCCGGATTTTACCATGCCGTAGCTTTAGTGCTTTAAATATTCCGAGGGGTCTCCCGCTAGACCTGAAAGGTTAGCGGTGAGAGGAGTTGAAAGTTGACGGCGCAAAACCCAACATTCCTTAATGGGAAATGTTGGGTTTTTGTTCACATCACCGTCAGATTAGCTATTTTGTAACTGGGCGGTGGTGACGTTGAGGTTTAGGGTTTGATTTCCGCGTTGTACTTTGAATTTCAGGGCTTTTCCGACTCCACTGTTTTCTACTTTGTTCTGAATTTCTAACCCTCTGGTGACTCGTTGACCATCTACTTCTAAAATTACGTCACCCCGTCTTAATCCGGCTCGTTCTGCGGGGGTATTGGGTAGGACTCGCGCAACGAACACGCCGTTAACTTCTGGGAGAATAATTGTAGAGTTGGGGTCTTGATTGAACCGCTTGGCGATGTCTGGGGTAATATCCCGCATTTCAATCCCTACGAAGGGATGAGGAACTTCTCTCCCGGCGGCTAAGATATCTTTGAGTTCCTTGGCTTTGTTAATGGGGATGGCAAATCCGATTCCGGTGGCATTGGCCCGGATGGCGGTGTTGATTCCGATGACTTCTCCGAGATCGTTGAGGAGGGGACCGCCAGAATTGCCGGGGTTAATCGCTGCATCGGTTTGGAGAAAATTAACTCGTTTGTCGGGGATGCCCACTTGGAAGGAGGGACGATCGAGGGTGCTGATAATGCCCAGGGTGACGGTATTATTGAGGCCTCCGGGGCTGCCGACGGCGATCGCCCAATCCCCCACTTGTACCCGTCCAGAATCCCCTAGGGCAGCGACGGGAAGGTTGCTAGGAGAGCCATTAATTTTCACCACGGCTAAATCGGTGACGGGATCGGTTCCTCGCACGGTGGCCTCGAATTCTCGCCCATCTTGTAGGGTAATGGTGACTTCATCGGCCCCGCTAACGACATGGGCGTTGGTTAAAATAATCCCACTGCTGTCAATAATGAAACCGGAACCTTGCCCTTGTTCTCGGCGTTCTTGGGGCATTTGTTGGGAAAAGCGATCGCCAAAAAATTCCCGGAAAAAGGGATCCTCAAAAAAGGGACTAAAATTGGTGGTCACGGTGCGGGCGGTATCTATGCGAACGACAGCCGGCCCGGTCCGGGCGATCGCCTGGGTGACAAAACTACTCCGCCCCGGTGTGGGAGAAGCTTGGGCGAGTAGCGTGGGGTTAGAATTGGCCACAATAGGACTAGCTGGGGCTGGTTCCGCTTGAGATGCCGCCACCCGCAAAGTCCCAAAGGTCAGGGCTACCCCTACAATCAACGCCAGTATATGAGTGCTAATTCGGGTCATAACTTTAGAAAAACGCATGGTTACTTGACTTACATCTCAGACAGTGGAAAAGTTGGTCTATTAATCTAAGATAGCTGTTTTGGAGTTTCCTAGAAAGTCGGTTTCTACGACTTCTTCGCCCTCCCTTCTGTTCCAACTAGAGCCTATCAAGTCCCACGGGTCGGGTTGCCAATCGGGGGATTTTATGGTTTAGTTTGTAGGCGATTTTCCCCTAAAGTTTTCTGAGCCACTCCCTCCCCATGACCTTTACTTTGCCTTGGTCTGAACTTCCCCTGAATGCCTTAAATGATGCCCAAAAAGCCCAGTGTGAGACGTTTTATCAGATTCTGTTGGCTCAAAATAAAACCCTCAATTTAACCCGCATTACTGACCCCTTAGAGTTTCTGGAAAAGCATATCTGGGACTCTCTGGCTGGACTGTGGCACTTGCCGCCCTCTCTTGTGATTCCCACAGCAGCGCAGGTGATTGATATTGGGACGGGAGGGGGCTTTCCGGGGGTACCGATGGCGATTACCTATCCTGACTATGCCATTACTCTCCTAGACTCGACTCAGAAAAAAGTCCTGTTTCTCCAGAGTTTGATTGAACAGTTGTCGCTGTCTTCTGTGGAGGCGATCGCATCCCGGGCCGAAGAAATGGGTCAAAACCCCCAACACCGGGAAACTTACGACCTCGCGGTTTTGCGTGCTGTCTCCTCTCCGGCCTCCTGTCTGGAGTATGCTCTCCCCCTCCTGAAAATCGGCGGAATCGCCCTCCTCTATCGTGGACAGTGGAGCGAGGAAGAAGCGGCACTGCTCGAACAAATCGCGCCACAATTGGGGGGACAGGCGATCGCAACTATTCCCTATGAAACCCCCCTAACTCACAGTATCCGGCACGCTGTCTATCTTCAGAAAATCCACCCCACTCCCCCCCAATTTCCCCGTCGCGTCGGAGTTCCCCAACAGCGCCCCCTTTCTTAATCTAGCTACGGGAAAGGCTCCCTATCGACCTCAGATCAGCGTTGTATCCTAGAGATGAGTGATCTTGAGGAACTGTTCTATGGCACGAGGGGATCAGATTTTTGCGCATCGTGAGTTTTTAAATCTTCAAGGGGTGTATGAACACCACGGGATTGACTGTGGGGATGGGACTGTGATTCATTATCGCAAACCGAGTGAAACTATCGAACGCACTTCTCTGGGACTGTTTAGCCAAGGGAATCGGATTTATGTGAAAACCTACCCCACCAGTTTTATTCCCGATGTTGTATTGCATCGTGCTATGAGTCGTTTAGGAGAACGTAAATATAATTTACTGTTCAATAATTGTGAACACTTCGCCACTTGGTGTAAAACCGGGATTAGTTTTAGCCAACAAGTTGAGGATTTTATGCCTGTGGTGAGTCAGTGGAAACCGGAAAATCTACAACAACCGTTACGGGAAGCCCTGCAAGGCACAGATGCCCGAAATGCTGAACAGTTGGTGCATCAAGCCCTTGGGGAGATTAAGGGACTGTGGAATAATTTACAGCCTCGCTATAAACAGGCGATCGCAGAACAAGAAATTTGGCAAAAAGTCGCCCAACAAGCCTTACAACAAAACCGTGAAGATTTAGCCCGGGCCGCCCTACACAAAAAATTAAAATATAAAAAACAAGCCCAAGAGCTAGAAACCCAACTCAATAAGTTAGCAACGATGACAAAAACGTTACTACAAAATGCAGCCCAAAAAGATATTAACATCTATGGTAATTCCATGTAATTGGATTCAATCCCATCAATTATTTTAGGGTGCGTCAGAGTTAATCCCTCCGACTGACCCATTCATCCTCTCAATTAACTGCCCCCGAAACTAAATGTTAACCACCATTGAAAAATTTATATATCATCACCGTTTTCTGATTTTTCACGGCCTACTTCCCTTAACTTTTTTCCTCTTCACCTTTGCCTTCATGCCCATTAGAGAAGTCTTTCAGTTTGACACCGATGAAGGACAAGAAATGATTAAAACCTTGCTTTATCAGCAAGGTTTTTCCCTGTATAGCGAAATTTGGAGCGATCAACCCCCACTATTCACCCTTATTTTAGATCAATGGCTTAAGATTTGGGGCAATTCCATCCTAGCCGCACGTTGCTTAATTCTCTGTTTTGCCACCTTTCTAATTTGGACATTTGCTCAACTTTTACGTCTCACCGTTGGCAATTTATACGCCCTCCTAGGAGCATTTTTTCTCGCCATTTCTTGTAACTTCTTCCGGCTAAGTGTTTCGGTCATGATTGGTTTACCTGCCTTAGCTTTTGCCCTGCTTTCTATCTATAGTTTATTTGAGTATTTAGAGCAAGAGAAGAAACGATACTGGCTGGTTTTCTCTGGGTTATTTTTTGGCATATCCTTACAGCTTAAAATGTTCACTATTTTATTATTGCCCCTGATTTTAACTTATCTTTTGCTCTTCAGTTTACGCCAAAAACCTCAAAGCTTGAATACCCAAAACTGGGCAACCTCTAAAATCTGGATGATTTTATGCCCAATCAGCCTTTTTTTACTCGCCCTTACCCTCATCTATATTCTCCCATTCCTAGTCATTCCCCAACTTAGCTTACAACAAGTCTTTCAGCAGCATATTGATACCGACTTAAAAAGTGTCTTTGCCCGAGAAAATAGTATCTTAGATACCTTAGTAATGTACCTACAAGAATTAGACTATACCCTACTCGCCGCTTTAACGATTCCCTCCCTACTTCGGGTCAAAAATCTGGAAATCAAACAATTTCCCTTGTTTTGGCTCATTTTAGCAACCGTCATGTTGCTCAATCATAAACCCATTTGGTATCACCACGCTCAGTTAATTTCAATTCCCCTCACTTGGCTAGCCGTTATGAGCATCAAATCTGCCCTAGAAACTCTCGAAAAGTATCCTATTTCATTGGCAATTAAGCAACGAAAATATAGACAGATTATTCCACGCAATCTTGCGGTTTACTTCCTCATCTTTTCCCTCGCGGTTATTCCCGTTAAACTCACAATAACTTATCTCAATAATCAGTCATTACTCCGGGCTTCACAACAGGAAAATACTATTCTACAAGACCTCATTAAAACCTATCCTAACACCCAATGGCTGTTTACAGATATTCCCATGTATGCTGTTTATGCTCATTGGCAAGTTCCCCCAGAAATTGCCACTCTCTCCCGTAAACGAGTAGCATCGGATGAGTTTACCCGTGAATATTTAGATCAACTAATCTTAAAATACCAACCTGAGCAAGTTTTAATGGCTCGTTTTCCCGAGGTTCTCAGCTATTTTAAACAGTCTCCAATTATTGATTATTATGAGGTAAAACGTTATGAAGGCGCAACCCATTATTTACGGCAAAATTTGAGATAGAATAGAATTTCAACCTAAAATATAGTTCGTCAGGAATACTTATTCCTGTATTCCCTAAATTCTTGTTTCTGACCCATTCTAGGGAGCATTAAAACCGATTTAATTTTAATACCAATTTCCTACTAAAATATAAGCAGCCCAATGAAAAGGTGAATTATATTGCACGTCTTTCATTAATTCTTGTTGTGCTAGCTGAAGAGCTTCCGCTTTAGTCATTATAGGATTTTGTAACTGTCGATAAAATTCAGTCATTAACACCTGAGTTGAAGCATCATTGACTCGCCAAAGACTAGCTAAGGTTGTTTTTGCACCAGAACGCACGGCAATTCCCGCTAATCCCAACGTTGCTCGATTATCCCCAGTGGCAGTTTCACAGGCGCTGAGGCTAAGGATTTCTAAAGGAGTCAGTCGCCGTTCAAAATTGGTTCTAATTAACCGTTGAAGGGTATTGATTCGCAAGAGTTCATGATAAGTCATCACAAAAGTATTTTCTAAGTTAGAGCTAAATTGTCCATGACTCGCAATATGAATGGCTGAAAAGGATTCATTTTCTAATAACTGCTCTAAAACTTGCTGAGAAAAGTCTGCGTTTAACAAGGTCTTGGCGGGAAAAATTGCCCCAATCTCTTCTAATTCTCGCTCAACATTCTCCAATGCGCTAAAGTTTTCATCTTCGATAGTTCTTTCCTCACTGACTCCCAACAACAAAAGATTCAGCTTAGTTTGGGCAACGCGCTGTAAGTCGAAAACATTAAGATTCGGTAAAATTGACAAACTATAAGGTTTTTCTACTAAATATTTTTGGTCTTTTTCGTCCCACAATGCTGAGATAGGGATATTGCGTAATGCCCCGTCTAGAATAAAAACTAAATGTTTCAATGCCGGATAATTTTTCAGTTCACTTTCCCAAGGTTTAATGAGTTTTTTATAAAAGCTGTTTCCTAGCTCGTATATTTTTTCGCTCTCTCCTTGGTTAATCAGTAAATCCACAAAGTCCCACGCTTCATTTTCAATCTCATCCCGGCTTTCATCGACCCAATAGGCTTTAAAGGGTTGGTGAGGAAACTTGACAATAATCGCTATTCTATGTTCAAATAAAATAGGATAAATTAGAGCCGTTTGATCATCTAAGTAAGCTAGGTTTCTTGTAATGGGAACTAGGGGTAAGATGCGACATCGGAGAAAATTTTCTAACTCTACTAATTGCAATTGATCAATCGTTTCGAGGGCTTCTTTAATGTTTTCCTCTCCCGGTTTTTCTTCCAGCAAAAGCTCTGCTAATCGGCGATAAATTGGCTCAATATTATCCCGAAAATCAAACTGAATATTAGGGTCAAGGGGTAATAAAGTAGAACGAACTTGATCCAGTGTTTTGAGGGCAATTTTGTAGAGTGCGATCGCACCTTCGGGATTATCCTGTCGTTCCGCTAACCGCCCCAGTTGCCATTCCCAGCGATACCGCAAGTCCAGCGCCTGCCGATCTTCAGCAATCCTTAAAGCCTGTTGGGTCAAACGTTCCGCCTCACTATACTGTTGATTCCGTTCGTACAGTTCCCCCAACTGTCCCAGCGCCGCAGACTCCAGCCGTAAATCCCCTAACTCCCGCGCCGTTTGTACCCCTTGCGCCAATTGCTGACCAATGATAGCCCCTGTAGGAGTAGACTGAACCGGAGGAACCGCCGGACATCCTGGCACCCCCGGCACCCGATTTAACTCCTCTTGTAAACAGATTAAACTCTGGGCAAAATTTAACTGAGTTTCCAGACTGAAATGATTAGGGGGGAGTTGTGCCAGTAAAGGGGCGAGGGAGGCTTGAACTTCTGCCGCTTCCCTCCACCGTTGCGCTGCAATTTGGAGACTTAACCCATTGAGTTGAGCTTGCACTTGTTCTAGGGGGGTTATTGCCCGTTGAAACGCCTCCTGATAGGCACTCAGAGCGGATTCAACATCCGGTTCTTCTTGAAAGGCGATCGCACGTTGCCACAACACCCGTCTCGTATTCCCCAACTCCAACCCACTCCCACTACTCCTCCCTTGTTTTAAAATCGCTTCAGACCGCCTCAAATCCCCCACCTGTCGCCACACCCGCCCCAAACTTTGCCGCCCCTGCTCCTTTAAATCCCCCTCCGGTAAGCCCTCTAACGCCCCCTCCACCCGCTCTAAAACCCCTTTCGCCTCCAAGGGAAACCCCAAAAAGAGCAACCCTTGAGATTGATTAATTAAACTGCCAATTACCCCCTCCCGATCCTCCACCCTCTCATAGGCCCTCGTCGCCCTTTGCCACGCTCCTAGGGCCTGCTGAGGCCGTCCTGTGAGCCAATAGAACCGCCCTTGAGTATTCAACAACCTCGCCTCAACCGCCAAATTTTCCCCAGCTTCTCCCCCCGGCAAACGGCGAAACCCTTCCCTCAGCGCCTCCTCCGCCTCCTGCCACCGTCCCAACTCCTGATACCCCAAAGACAGGTAATGATAAATCAGCGCTTGAGTGTTGCGAGTCCCTTGGGGAAGAGCTTGCCGCCACAAAGCGATCGCTGCTGCCGGGTTTTGGGGATAAGCGACTAACCCCTGTTCAATCAAAGCAAACCCCCCCCCTTGAGCCATGCTGAGGGAAGGAGTCAGAAAACAGAGACAGCAGGAGAGAACGGCCACAATGACCAACCGGAAATTTAAGCGCTGGGTTTTCATCTCCCCTCCCCTTGATTACTTGGTCCATTTGTAGGTTGGGTGAAGCGCCAGCGCAACCCAACAGAACAATTAATAATTGATAATTGATAATGGTTTCGCGATCTGTAGGTTGGGTGAAGCGCCAGCGCAACCCAACAGAACACCGTCATCAATAAATCGAAAAATAGGCTAGAGATCCCTTTGCATGAGTTTGACAACTCCCCGCCGTAAACGGTCGGGGATTCTCGTGTCACAGGGAGACTCTAGCTGGAGTATAAACTCCAACCCCGATATCTTTACCCTCGACGAGCGTTGATACGGTCTGCCCGACCGCATTT